>JAGLEV010000099.1 GCA_023144895.1 Thiotrichaceae bacterium | reverse complement strand
AGCTTATCGAGGATATATGATGCATTTGGCCATAAAACGATACCCGCACCAATATTTGTTTCTGATTCATGACGCTCATAAACAGTAACATTAAAGCCTTTTTGTTTTAATGCTATTGCACTACTGATACCTGCAACACCGCCACCTAAAACTGCAATATTCATTTCATGCACCTTTGTTTGCCTAATGAGTCGCACACACGCAGCTAACCTTGTTTTTGTGTACTAGCTATTGCTCATTATTACACAAAAACAAGATTGAGTTGGCTGTCGTTTGTGATGCTACTTGCTTGCAGTGGGGAGGGCGGGAGAAAAACCTGCTCTTACCTGATTTAGATATTTTTTCTTGTATACAATTGCAAAAAATATAATTAACAAAATAAAAATAATAGACAGGTCGGATATACTGTAATGAAGAATCCCGTCACTATTTGTTGCCTTAAGCCAATTATCTGTTTCGGCATTGAAGCTATGATTATCAAATACTCGTATTTGTTTTTTAGTTACGATACCGACTAAGGAATCAAAAGAAAATAAAATATTTGTACAAATTAAAATCATAAGAAAGTATATATTTATTGTGGTTACCAAAAATATAGATGATATTATAACAATAAAACTTATCCCAATTAAAACCAATATAAAAATTAAATTAAACTGTCCTAATATGGCATTAGTGGCATCCTCTGATGTTCCTCCAAGTATAAAAAAAGAGCTATCTAATTCAATTGAAAAATTTATAAAAAATACTAAAGTGATTACAGAAATAAAATAAATCACCCTTATTATACTAATAAGTAACACGTCTTCTATACCTCTATTTTAATGAGCACCATTACTGTACATATTGATATATATACCTGATAAGTCTAGCTAACTTTAGAAGATTTTTTGACATGCTATATGTTTATCATCCTATTTTTTATTTTTTGATTGTCATTATCTTGATGATTTTACTATTTTATATCTTCACGGAAGGTGAAAGATAGCCGTTTTTTATGGGTTGAGGCGATGTTTTTTGCCTATAGTTTAGCTATATTCTAGCGCTTAAAAAACACATGGAGGTGTTAATATGCCATTTGGAATGAGATGGAACACAAGTTCAAGAAGAAGGAGCGCAAAGCCGAGAGTCAGCATTACCATTGATCACTTAGGCATTGGAACCGCTTTAACCACAAAATCACTAATCCGACAAGTCTATAACCATGCTCCCACCGTTCATTTTACTGTATTTGTTATGTGCAGTGATAAAACAAGGTGTTGCTCTGGAGCAATGCAAGAAGCGAAAAAAATATATCAACTCAATAAGAAAAAAATTCGTCTGGGTATCCACACTTTACCAATGGAAGGACAGTTTAAAGCAAGCTCATTAGAGCAGTTTCACAATACCGCGTTATTACATGATGGGCTCAGCCAGATCGTTGGCTCTAAATACCTTTCCCTGTCTTACCATGGTGCTAATGCAGGAGGTAATAAGGATAAAGTCATCCCTTGCTACCTTGAGAAATATATTCGCTATGGGCGTACTGTCATGGAGAATGAAGGTGACTATGAAGATCTCTTTATGCCCGTGATTAGTGATGGCGCTTCTATTGCACATGCTAGGAAAATAATTCAGCGTAACTGGGAAGCTCGTAAAGTTTCCACCTTCTTTTTCCATAGCCACCAGCTTATTGGTCCGACTCAGCAAAGCCAATTGTTCTATAGCATTATTAGTGGAATTAAAAGTGATAAATATGAGTCATTCCCCTTTCCAAAATAACTCGCATGTGTATAGTTAAGTCGCATTATTAACAAAAGACATAAAAATATGGATAAAGAACTTTTCCTCATGCGCCATGCAAAATCAGCATGGGATAGCGATGCAAGTGATGATTTCTCTCGACCTTTAAGCAAGCGTGGAATCAATGCCGCTCAACGCATCGGTGATGGACTCAAGCGTTTAAACTGGATTCCTGAATTAGTGCTTAGCTCGCCTTCTGCTCGCACACAACAAACTTTAGAGCTAATCGAACTCAAGACTGAAATTAAACTGATTGATGCAATCTATGATGCTCGGGTCAATGATCTTTTCAAGCTATTAGATGAGATTCCAGAGTCGATTAGCAAGGTCATGCTATTGGGGCATAACCCTGCATTTGAAGAATTATTACTCCATTTAGCACCCAATGCTGAACGACAAAAAAATGGCAAACTAATGACAACCGCTAATGTCGTTAGGCTTGGTATTAATGGAAAGTGGCAAGGCTTGAAAAAACGGCAAGCCAGCTTATTAGGGCATATTCGACCTAAGGAGATTTAACACCTAAATATAAATAATTTTAACAATGTTCTCAGCAAGATATAAACGACAAGTCAGCGAGAGGAGTGTAAAATATAGAGTGATTACAAACAGAGTATAAGCTTGCTAAGACGATACTTGCTAATGCATTTGCTGTATTTTGTCTCCATTATCAATGGATCACTTGTAAGCTGATTTATAAAACAAATACCTAAATCGAGTAAGGGTTAATTTTTCTCTAACTCTCCCTACAGCACCTCATACGGCTCTGCAAGGGATTCAATAACTTCGATCTGTTTTCCCCTTAACTGAGCGTTATATGTCTATGACGTAGAAGAATAAGTACAAGCTTTAAAAATTATATATACTTTTTAAGACAACTAACCATTAGAAAGCAGATAATGAAAGAAATATTAAAAAAATTATTTATTGCTCCTTTTGCAAAGCAAACGAGTACTACAGAGTTTTGGGCTGTCATTGCTAATATAAAAAATAAAATACCCTATGGATCAGCAGGTAAAGAAAAAAAATCAGGTTTGAAAAAATTTAAAGCAGGAGCGAAGGTTCATATTATTGGTGCTTTTTATGGAATGGGTGAGCGTTTGGTGGTAATCGGTCAACATAGAAATTCTGGAAAATATATTTCATGTGTTATTAGCGTTACCGCTGTTGAGAATTTTCGAGTGAAAAAGATTTATAGTAAAAAAATACTTCAACTCATAGAGAATAGCAATAACCATAATACGGGTGAAACAGCATTTACAACTAAAGAAAAAGCAGAAGAACTTGCCAAAGTAATTCCAGTTTGGATAGAACACAATACCTAAAATCGAAGTAAGGTATCAGGGGTATCAGGCTAAAAAATATTATAAAGAATAGGTTTTAGTTATAATTGCATTGCTTTTCACTACTTTTGTATAGAAAATGAAGAAACAATTACTAGTATTATCAGATGCATGGGAAACTACATATAATGAATTCTTTGAAATTGATCCAGAACTAGCGAATGAAAATAATTCAAATTGGTGGCATTTTAAAGAAGATATGCTTCAAATAGAAGATAGATCCGCAGGTTTACTTATAGATCTTGGTTGGTATCCTGAGTTTAATGCGGAGGGTGCATTCAAGTTAGTACTGGTAAAGATTAGCGAAGCACCAGATGAAATGCCAAATAACTGGGACAACCCCCTAAAAATATTTTATAGTAATAATCGGTCTGAGGTCGTACGAGAAATAGAAAAATGGGCTTCTGCTAGTGTCAAAAGCTAACTAAAAGTGGGTCTCATTTTGCTTGTTTTTTTAGGTTTTTATCATATGAAGTCGCATCACAAATGACAGCTAATTCAAAAAGGATAAAAATTGGGAAAGATAAAGAACCTAACAAAAAAACTAAAGGCATATAAAGTAAAAAATATATGAAATATGAGTGATTCGGGTTTTAAAATCCCTGGTCTTTTTATTTACTACAACGTCACATCTCATCAATATCAAGACAACATCATTTCATTTTTAGCTTTTGGATGGTCTGCATTCTTTTATGCTGGCTCAAAGCACTATGAAGTAATAAAGCCAATCTTGGTAGCCTCTGTGGTTGCGCTTATAAATTTAGCTTACAACACGCTATCAACTGACTTCAATACTATCAATGGAGTCGTAACCAATATATTTCCGCTGACTCAGCTCAAATAAAATCCACCTATTTAAATTTCTCCAGTGGTGTTTTTACTTTAGTACAACTATATTGACAGAAAGTATTACCAGAGTTATACTTTTACCATGAAGACAGCAATATCAATTCCAGATCCAATCTTTAGTGAAGCAGAAGGACTTGCTCATCGTTTAGGCATTTCTCGTAGCCAGCTTTATGCAAAAGCCGTAGCTGAGTATACAAAATTGCATAAAACTGAAAACATAACTGAAATACTTAATAAAGTTTATTCCGTAGAAGATGAAATATTAGATAAAGAGCTTTCTTCTATGCAGTTTGAATCTTTACCAAAGGAAGAGTGGTAGTGAAAAAAGGTGAGGTTTGGTGGGCTTCTCTAGGTGATCCAAGAGGTTCAGAGCCTGGTTATAAAAGACCTGTAGTTATTGTTTCAGCTAACGAATTTAATAAAAGCACTATTAAAACAGTAATTGTTGCAGTCATTACTTCGAATTTACGTTTAGCTGAAGCTCCAGGTAACTTCTCGGTTTCTAAAAAAGATAGTGGTTTAACTAAAAAATCTGTTGTTAACGTTTCACAGTTATTAACATTAGATAAGTCATTTTTAGTAGAAAAATTAAAAAAAATACCAGAACTAAAGTTAATACATTTAAATGAAGGTTTAAAACTGGTGCTTTCAATTCAATAAAATGTTATCAGAGTCAAATTATTGAAAAAGAACGTTTATGATCTATCAGGACTTGACATATAAAGATAAAAGTATAGCTCAAGAAAGTATTACTAATACCACAGAAAAAATCAAATAAGGGCTTATGTTAAAAAAAATCAAACAAAAATTCACACTAAAAAAAATACTGAAAGAATTAGGCATGTTACTCATCCTTGTTATTATCTTCTTCCTTATTCAAGGCTGGATGAAGCGTAATATGGTCGAGGGTGATGCTCCCAACTTTGAAAGACAATTATTAGATGGCTCGACCGTCAAACTGTCTGACTATCGTGGCAAGGTATTAATCTTACATTTTTGGGCAGACTGGTGTCCCTATTGCAAATTTGAAGAAAGTAGTATTTCTAGTTTATTGGAATCTGAACAAGTCATTACGGTTGCTTTTCAATCAGGCAACAATGAAGCGGTTCAAAAATTTCTGCTTAAACAAGAGATCAGCCAATGGCCAACGATTGTTGATAATACCAGTGAGCTTTCTAGTAAATATGGCGTGAGTAGTGTACCTGCGACTTATTTTATTGATAGTAATGGAGTCGTTCGATTTCGCACACGAGGGATTACCTCATCATGGGGTTTGAGAATTCGACTTTGGTTGACTGAATTATTGTACTGAAATAAATCGGGTCACCTAGTCATTTTTCTATAAAGTGACCATGCTAGGAAATTATTGATTGGTGAGGTATTGCAAAAGAAATAGACTTATTTTATCACCAACAATATTCATTATAAATAAATACTTATATTTATTCTGACTTACATGAAAAGCATTCACCTTGTTGAATCAATCCTAACTCAAACAAGCCTAAAGGCTCACCGTGCCAATAATAAGGATAGGTTAACGAGGTCACTAAATATGCTCCATCAGATGTCGATACCCTCATGCCCTGCTCATCAATCGCTTCAATTTCCCCTACTCTCTTCTTATTTGAGGTGCTTTTAACGGGTCTTCCAGAAAATAGATAAAGATCCTTATTATTTAACTGAGTCTTTATTAAAAAATGAGGATTAGTCGCACGAATTAATTGATCTATTTGAGACGAGGTTTGATCCCAGTCAATAGTGTCTAATGGCAACTTAACACGCTCGGCTTTGAGGTAGGAGCCGACGGCTTGCTTTTTAGTTTCAGGCAAGCCTGAGGTTTCAAGCTCTTTAACAAAATCAGCAATGGTATTCGCCACGACAGGTTTTATATTTTGTTCTAATGAACCCATCGTTTCTTTCGTTTTAAGTTTGTATTTCACTTGTTTGATGATGCTTCCTGTGTCAAAGCCGTCATCAAGCAAATGCAAGGTAACACCCGTTTCCTGCTCGCCATTTTTAACCACATGAAAACAAGGATGTGCTCCTCGATAGTTAGGCAGAAGGGAGGGATGTGCATTCACTGCCGCTATTTTAGCCGTTGAAAAAATAGAGCGGGGAATAATATGGGAGTAAGATGCCACCATAATTAAATCAGGTGATAGCTCTTTCATTCGCTCATTAAAGCTTTTCTCTGTAAGATTTTGTTCAAATATCAAGACAGGGAGGTTAAAACTATGAGCAATTGCTAACATTTCATTAAATGAAGGATGTTCTCTTGCAGGCCCCACAATAAATGCAGGCGGTGTGCCTTGATCAACGAGTTTCTGAATAACCGCTTTGCCGAATATGGGTAAACAAAATAAAATAATGTTCATTTGAATAACAACCAAACTTAAATATAGGATTATGCAGTATAAATTAACAGCACTTCAATGCCATTGCTAATAAGATAATAGAGCTAAAAGTGATGATCTAAGACCTAAAAGCTCTCCACCTGACCAACCACGACAATAATTTTGTATCCATACCACTCTTTTTCTCGTATAAACAATAATCACAACAATCAACAATTAATTGAGAAAAATATGAAATCTACATTGCTAACAAAAATAATAGCGCCTCTCATCCTAGTACTCCTAGCTTTCAATGGTACAGCACTCGCCTTTACTGATATTAAAACAGGTAAAACCGACTTAATTTCAAACCATTTGGGTGATAAAAAGTGGACTATTTTAGAAATCTGGGGGTCTGATTGTTCGGCTTGCCGTAAGCATATGCCTGAAATGGTTAAATTTGATGGCAAACTGGACAATGCGCGAATTTTGAGTGTTTCAATTGATGGCGAGAAAAAGATTAAAGCCGCAAAAAAGTTTATTGATGAGTATGAAATGAAATTTCCTACCCTACTTTCTAACCCTTCTGAAGTCGATACTTGGATGAAGCGAAGCCTTGAAGAGCCTTTTATTGGTACACCGACTTTTGTTGTTTTCAATCCAGAAGGTAAAATTGTTGCCGCTCAAGCAGGCATTGTTTCTACCAAAGTTATTGAAAAATTTATTACCAAAAAAACAAAAGTGAAGGCTGACAAATAGCTAGAGTGGGGCAGTATTAATAAATCGTGACACATTAGCACTACTTTCTAATGTGCTACCGATAGTCTGTCAATCATCGTCGCTTATGATGTAATAGACCTATTATCAGCTAATTCCTAACGCTAGTCATTGTCTTGTCCCCTATACAGTAAAAAAATGTAACCTAATGCGAGTTAATTCAACACCCCGAAGAATAAACCCCTGTTGTAATCAGTCGTCGATGTAAAAGAGCGTCAACCTTTATCTTCCTACTGATCAACAAATTATCGTACTATGGAAAACATATGAAGTTTAAATTCGCATTAATCCCCACTTTAATTCCTATGCTGGTATTACCCGTTACTGCATCAGCAATCGATTATACTTGTTACCGACAAGCAAAACCTACCCAAACCGTAAAACAGCGAAAGCCTAAAGGTAACTGGGGCCCACAGCATAAAGTGAGTAATTGGAGATATGATGCGATTAAAGGACCTGATATTTATCGCCACAAGAGAGGTAAGCGAGTCGTTGGTACACGTTGTAAAGGCATTGGTTATAACTATGGACAACTTCGAATTGACTTTGTTGGCAAGCAAGACTGGTGTGTAAAAACGGTCAGTGGTCAGGGAGCTACTCATGCTACCCCATCCTGCCCTTCTGGTTATACGATTAGCCCTAATAAGCAAAGCTGTCAACGTCCTGCTGTCTCAGGGCAGTGGAAGAAAAAGCGAAAGCCTAAAGGTAACTGGGGTCCACAGCATAAAGTGAGTAATTGGTCTTACCAAGCCGCGAAAGGGAAAGATATCTATCGTCATAAGCGAGGTAAGCGAGTGGTTGGTACGCGCTGTAAAGGCATTGGCTATAACTATGGTCAACATAAAGTAGATTTGGTGGGCAATCAAGATTGGTGTGCATCATGGCAAGGAGGTCAAAGCGCTCACAGAAAACCTGCATCTTGCCCTTCCAATTATCGATTGATACCCAAAAAGAAAGGAATCAGACCTCCCCATTCTGGCACTGGGAAAGTACAAAGAGTTGAGAGAGGCAGACCCATCAGGATTGAACGCACTCAAAAAGTTGAAAGAGGCAGACCCATTAGTATTGAAAGATAAATAATCTAATCAACCATTGTCTCCTTTAGAAAGAGGAGACAATGGTAAACTTTAACTTTAGCCTGTCAAATGGTGGGCTAATCATTCATTACTGAGGTTATGAAATCCATGCCTCTTACCCCTTTTCTATCAAACTAAATACCTCCCTATTGGATTAAACCCCCTTTCACTTCAGCAATATACTTTGTCTGTGCAATGCGAATAAATATTCGTATTGTCAATGAGCTGGCGTGCTGTTCTGCATTCGGTAACGGTGTTGCCCAGTTCATTGCATTATCTCCCTGAGTCAAAGCAATAGGCTGTTTTTCTTGTCCATTGCTAACAATAGAAATAACCGCTTGATTAATCGGATGACTCGTAGCAAGAGTCATTATCCCCTTATTAACCGCCAAACCGACTTCTAAATCACCATTCGTTAAGAGACAGTCAAGTCGTGTTAAGCGACATTCTCCGTTTAAGCTTAAAGGCAGTAATTTTACCTGCTCTTTTTCATAAGTTGAGTAATAATCAGCAGCAATATAACCACCAATGGCAAGAAATGGCGCTAAAATAATCGCTAATTTGGTATGTCTATTCATATTTTAAGTGACTATAATTTATGATTTAAAACAAAGAAAAGGCCTCCAGATGGAAGCCTTTTCTCATTAAGAACACATTAAAGAATGAATGCGTTTACGATGAACCTCTCGGGACACGAATGTCATCAACCATATCTTGGATATGTTGAGGCGGTTGTTTTGATGTTATTGCTTGAATCAAGAATGCAACACCAAAGTTCACTAAAGCACCCACAGCACCAAAGGCTTTAGGATCAATGCCTAAGAACCAGTTCCTATCGAACGAACCTAAGAACTCAGTCCCTTTGATAAACATGATGCCGTGATGTTGGAATACATAGAGCAAGGTAACTCCAATGCCTGCAATCATTCCTGCAATTGCCGCTGTTGCCGTGATTTTCTTGGAGAATATGCCCATCATTAGCGCAGGAAATATCGATGAAGCCGCCAAGCCAAAGGCAAGCGCTACCGTTCCTGCGGCAAATCCAGGTGGATTAAGCCCAAGATAACCCGCCACCAGTATCGCTATTGTCATCACTATTCGACTGGAGAGTAGCTCTGTCTTTTCCGATATTTTTGGTGTAAGGATTCCTTTCATTAAGTCATGAGAGATTGAGGAGGAAATGGCTAATAACAAGCCTGCCGCTGTGGATAATGCCGCCGCTAAGCCTCCTGCTGCAACGAGTGCAATCACCCAATTAGGTAATTTTGCAATCTCAGGATTAGCAAGCACCATAATATCACGGTCAACTTTCACCATTTCATTGGTGTCTTTGTCTGCAACATACTGAATTTTACCATCACCATTTTTATCTTCAAACTTTAATAAACCCGTCTTTTCCCAGTTTTTAAACCAGTCTGGACGTTGCTCATAAGATAAGTTTTCACCTGCTGCGGGTTGAATGGTATTGATCAGATTCAATCGAGCCATTGCACCTACGGCTGGAGCAACGGTATAAAGTAAAGCGATAAAGACTAATGCCCAACCTGCTGAAGAACGAGCAGCTTTAACCGAAGAGACCGTGAAGAAGCGCATAATAACGTGAGGCAAACCTGCGGTACCAATCATCAGTGATAAGGTATAAGCAAACATGTTTAAAGTGCTACCCAGCTTTGCCGTGGTGTACTCCTTAAAGCCTAAGTCGGTTACAATTAAATCTAGTTTATCGAGTAGGTACATATCAGTACCAATCATTTTACTACCCAATCCAACCTGTGGTATTGGCTCTCCTGTTAGCTGCAATGAGATGAAAACAGCGGGCACGGTATAAGCGAAGATCAATACACAATATTGAGCAATCTGCGTATAGGTAATGCCTTTCATACCACCAAGGACAGCATAAACCCACACAACAAACATGCCGATACCTAAACCCAGTGCAAACTCAACTTCTAGGAAGCGTGAAAAGGCAACACCAACACCTTTCATTTGACCAATAATATAAGTTAATGAGGCAATGATTAAACAAGCCACCGCAACAATTCTTGCTAATTTGGAGTAATAACGATCACCAATAAACTCAGGGACGGTATATTTTCCATATTTACGCAGATAAGGAGCAAGTAGCATAGCAAGTAGTACATAACCTCCTGTCCAACCCATCAAAAAGACTGAACCACCGTAACCTAAAAAGGCAATCAGTCCCGCCATTGAGATAAAGGAGGCGGCACTCATCCAATCCGCGCCTGTTGCCATGCCATTTAGAATGGGGTGTATCCCTTTTCCAGCAACATAGAATTCACTGGTTGTTGATGCTCGCGCCCACCATGCAATAGCGAAGTACATAGCAAAGGTGCTAAAGACAACGATATACGTTAATGTTTTAAGATCTAAATCCATCATAATATCCTCTGTTATTCTTCGTTAACACCGTATTTACGGTCAAGTTTATTCATGCGCCATGAATAGAAGAAAATGAGAACAACAAAGGTATAGATAGAACCTTGTTGAGCGAACCAGAAGCCGAGTTTGTAGCCACCCAGTCGAAATGTATTAAGGTAGTCAACCAGTAGAATACCGAATAGAAAAGAGACGACAAACCAAATAACTAAGCAAAATACCATTAGCCTCAGATTTGCCTTCCAGTAAGAGTCACGTAAACTCATAAATAATCCTCCTTATAAGATAAAGAAAGAATAACTCAACAAAAACCTCTGGTATTTATGCAAGCACCAATGACTATTTGGTCAATTATTCAAGATACTATGCCATCAATATTTAAGGTATTAGTTGGCATCCTTCATTTCCCAGTGAACACTTTACGGTTATAAAAATACTTCCCAAGTATTAATAACACGCTATAGCTTACAGTAAACTGGGCTACTTTTAACCAACTGCTCTCTTTTAAATGAGGGTATTGATTATGTTTATTGACTTTTGGTGTTATGTTAAAACTTAAAGACACCAATCAAGCGTGTATGTGCTTGGGTAAGATCTTTTCTATTTGTTCCATCATATTCACTGATACGATTTGCATGGAAAAGCTTTATTTTCACATTCTTTTTAGGCTGCCAAGTAAGTGCAATATCTAACTCTTGTGCATCAGTAAGAGGGGTTACTAATCCTGAAGGTGCAATTTTTAAAACTTTTGCAGGAGCTTTTGTATCTGACTGCCCATAATTAGCATAACCACCACTCAGTGTTAACTTCTTGCTAATATTATACTGACCACCTACTTTGACAGCGGTGACATTTTCACGATATTCATTACGTGAAAAAATTGAGCTCGTGTATCCAGGATCTCCTCCCCAAGCATTAAACATAGCAGTATCACCTGAGCTTTTGTTTGCAGCAATAAAGGCACCCCATTTTTTATTACCTATCTTTGCCTTAACTCCCAATAGGTTAAAATCAATATCACCTGCCAACTTATCTCCAACATCGGATTGTGTTAAATATTGCCCACTCC
>JAGLEV010000098.1 GCA_023144895.1 Thiotrichaceae bacterium | reverse complement strand
TTTGATCGTGATTATTTTGGAAAAGATTGTGATTTATCTGATTTTTTTTCATGGCCTAAACCTTCAATGAAAAAAACACGAGTAGGTGATATTTTAGAAGATTTGACAGATATTTCAGACTCAGAAGATAAATTTACAATATCAGATAAATTGTGGGCGGGTCATATTCGACGTAAACAAGCACATAAGAAAAAAGGCAATGGGTTTGGTTATAGTCTTTATACTCCAGAAGATGCATACACAAATACAATTAGTGCGCGTTATTATAAAGATGGTTCTGAAATACTCATTGATCAAAGTAATATTGGGAAAAACCCAAGAAAATTAACCCCGCGTGAGTGTGCAAATTTACAAGGGTTTCCTAAAAAATTCATAGTAGATGCAGTATCCAATGGACAAATATATAAGCAATTTGGTAATTCTGTCTGTATGTCTGTTATAGAGGCAGTAGCGGAACAAATTCATCATACAATGTATACTCCTTTTTCAAAGCTAGAGAAAAAAGAGGTAAAGAGAAAAGCTTGCCAAATGCAGTTACTTTAAGTAAATGTATAAAAAACACCTAACAAGGCATATCACATTAACCCAAAGCACAGCCTTCTTTTTGTGGCTTACGCTATCGCTCCAGACTATCACAAAAAGAAGGCTGTGCTTTGGTCAAGTGTACGCGGCGTTAGGCCTTCCAAGATCAAACATTGTCATTTTAAACTTGGTTTTCTATCTAGTTCTTTGTAATAGCTCCTTACTTGAACATGTGAATAGGGCAATATATCTATGGTAGTAATCCCCTAATTCAGTATCTAGCTAATAATATAGGGAGTTTTTATAATCCAAGTGGTTAATGTATAATCAATTCATAATTCGATAGCAACAATATTTTAGATATGGATGTATTGAACATAATTGGGGTAGTTGGAACTGTAGTTGGGGCATTTGGTACTTTTTATGGTATCTATGCCACTAACTAAAATCAATCTAAATTCTTCTCTTTATAATCACAAAGATCACTAATCAAACAAGCCTGACAACGCGGTTTTCTGGCGACACAAATATAACGTCCCAGCAAGATCAGCCAGTGATGTGCATCCAATAAAAAAGCTTTAGGCACATGTCGTAATAGCATTTTCTCAACTTCCACAACATTTTTTCCTTTAGCGAGCCCTGTACGATTAGAAACTCGGAAAATATGCGTATCAACCGCCATGGCAATTTGTCGAAAAGCGGTATTCAAAATGACATTTGCTGTCTTGCGCCCGACTCCAGCCAAAGCTTCTAAATCGGGTCGATTATCAGGAACAATCGAATGATGTTGTACAATTAATTGCTCAGACATAGCGATCATATGCTTCGCTTTATTATTATAAAGACCAATCGTTTTAATATGCTCCTTCACCCCATCAAGCCCTAACTCAACGATCGCTTCAGGCGTATTCGCCACAGGAAATAATTTAGCGGTGGCTTTATTCACACTTTTGTCCGTTGCTTGGGCTGATAATGCAACGGCAACAAGCAATTCAAAATGACTACTATAATGAAGCTCGGTGAGAGGTTTGGGGTTATCAGCTTGAAGGCGAGTGAATATTTCTAAACGTTTATCTTTATTCATAATAACTCAGTAGAAATAGGCTGTATGGTAAAGACCTTCTTCTTTGCCGCTTTTGCATCAAAATAATTTTTCAGTGCTAACAGCAAACCTAAACCAATAAAAGCTCCGGGTGGAAAAGCAGCCAGTAAAAAGCCACGATATTCTGTCATGGGCTGAATTAATAATGCTTTAGCGCCTTCCCCAAACATCAATTCGGCTTGAGCAAATAAAGTACCAAAGGCAAAAATTTCACGCATTCCACCTAGCAAGACCAATACAATAGTAAAACCAATCCCCATCATCAGCGCATCAACAAAAGCAGGTAAAGGCGCATTTTTAGAAGCAAAAGCTTCCGCTCGACCAATGATAATACAGTTAGTTACTATCAAGGGAATGAAAATACCTAAAATTTTATAAAGATCATAAAAGTAAGCATGCATGATTAGCTCAATCGCTGTCACCACAGATGCAATAATTAAAACAAAAACAGGCAAACGTATTTCATCAGTAATAAAGCGACGGACTAATGAAATCAATAAACTAGAGCTTATTAGGGTAATAATAGTCGCAACGCCTAAACCCAATCCATTAATAAAATTAGTCGTGACTGCCATTAAGGGGCACAGTCCCAAAAGCTGCATTAAAGCAGGATTATTATGCCAAAGACCATCGAAACTGATTTTTTTGTAATTCACATCACTCATTGGCTATACCTTGGTGATCAACCTCAATAGGAAGTGTAAAAAGATGACTGAACTGCTCTGCTTTCTCAGCCCATAACAGGACATCACGTACAGCTCTCACAATGGCTCGTGGCGTTATGGTTGCACCCGTGAACTGATCAAAATATCCACCATCTTTTTTAACTCCCCATGCCGATGGCTTAGGTTGTTGCAAAGAAGTATTATTAAAACTTAGCACCCATTGACTCTTAGCTATTTCCATTTTGTCACCCAAGCCAGGAGTTTCATGATGACGTACAACCCTTACCCCGCTAATACTATGATCCATCCGCAGACCGACAATGATTTGAATAGAGCCAGCATAACCTTTGGGTGTTGTCGTTACAAACACAGCTCCAATCGGTTTATTGTCTAAACGTACCCGATAAACTGTCACTGGCTCACTACTATTAAATGCCGCACCGTCTAGGGTTAATTTATCATTAAGAGGGTCATTATTATGCTCATTTTCACCCACAACCTCCATCAGTTGTTGCATCAATGCTAGACGATAATTTTCAGTAATTCTATCCTCCGTTTGTTGATAAGTGATCGCTAAAATAGTCACCCCCACCACACCAAAAGTAGCCAATAAGAATCCTGATAATAAGATTTTTTTCATTGAAGCCTTCATTGACGACTCTCTCCAAACACCTTGGGTTGGGTATAGTAATCAATTAAAGGCACTGCCATATTCATAATCAACACAGAAAATGCAACACCATCAGGATAACCACTGCCCCAAACACGAATGGTATAAAGAAAAAAGGCAATGGTTGCACCATAAATAATTTTACCCAAGGGGGTTGTACTCGCTGTAACAGGGTCGGTAGCAATGAAAAAAGCTCCGAGCATCGTGCCACCAGCGAGTAAGTGAAAAGTAGGATTCGCATAATGCTCTGCATCAATCAGCCAAAATAAGCCTGATAGCCCTGCTAGAACAGCAAGCAGTGTCATGGGAATATGCCAAGTAATGATTTTTTTCATTACCAACCATAACCCGCCGAGTAAAAAGCCAAGACTGACCCATTCCCAGCCTTTGCCTGCAACCAAACCAAAGCTAGGAAGCTGACCAATATCAGCCATTTTTTTATCCATCCCCAAACCTGTTTGCATGGCATTTAAGGGGGTTGCCATTGTCATGCTATCCCATTGTGATGAAATACCACCAAAGACATGATCAAGACCGTCAAGAAAGACTGGCTGACTAAAATGGCTCGCTGTTGGGCTAAGCCAGCCCACCATTTCCGCAGGAAAAGACACCATCACCACCGCAAAACCAACCATTGCAGGATTAAACGGGTTATAACCCAAGCCACCATAAAGATGTTTAGCAATAACAATGGCAAAGAATAAAGCAACCGCTAACAACCACCACTGTGCAAAAGCAGGCAAACTAATCGCCAATAAGACACTCGTTAGTAGTGCACTATAATCACCAAGAAAGACCTTAACAGACCGTCCACGTATTTTTAATAATAAGGCTTCAAAACCTAAACCAAAAATACTCGCCAAAATAATATTAGACAATACTCCCAAGCCAAAAAACCACACCATTGCGACAATGCCGGGTACTAGCGCAAGAAGCACATTCTGCATCTCTCTGGCAACCTTACGGTTATCAACATGATTCGAGAGATTATCTGAGGTAAACTCCATGGCTTAATCCTGTTTACTTTCTGTTTTTGAGCTATCACTCGTTTGCTCTTGTTGAGCTTTCTTTTTTGCTTGCACTCTGGCAAGTGCCGCTTTTATGGCATCTTGCTTGGAATCAGTAGCAGAAACAGAGTTCTCACCCTCTTGGGCTTTCTTAGCCGCCATTGCCGCTTTCTTCTTCTGCAAAGCCGCTTTGTGCTCTGCTCGCTTGGCATCACGCTCTTCTTTATCTCGTTGAATCCGAAAATCACGAAACTCAAAGCGCTCTCGCGCCTGATCTATTTTTTCTTGTTTTTGACGCTCTTCGCGCAGTGCGCCTTTGGCATGAGTAAAATAAGAGACTAAGTCAATATTACTAGGACACACATAAGAGCAACAACCACACTCAATACAATCTGCTAGATTATGCTTCTGTACTCGCTCTAAATCATTGGCACGTGAATGCCAATACAGTTGCTGAGGCAATAACTTAGGCGGGCAAACTTCCACACATTTTCCACAACGTGTACAGGGCATTGCCATATCACTAGAATAGGCTAAATCAGATTCTGGTAGCACTAAAACACAATTGGTTGCTTTCACCACAGGAATTTCATCGGTATGCATTGGATAGCCCATCATAAGACCCCCCATTAACAAACGTTCGGCTTTATTTGTATACCCCCCTGCGGCCTGTACTAAATGGGTAAAGGGTGTCCCCAATAATACGTCAAAATTCTGTGGCTCTTTGACACCTGCACCCGTGACTGTCACCAAGCGTGATAACAATGGCTCACCAAGAACAACGGCTTTATAGAGACTATGGGCTGTTGCTACATTATGACAAAGTATGCCAAGCTCATAGGAACGTTTACCCTTAGCAATCTCTACACCCGTTAGAATTTTGGTTAACTGCTTGGCATCACCACTAGGGTAAATCGTGGGTATAACAATGACTTTAATGGTACGATGATCTAGCTTAGCAACGGCTTCTTTCAAGGCAGCAATCGCTTCTGGCTTATTATCTTCGATACCAATCAAACACTGTTCAGGTGATAGCATTTTCAGCATGACCTGTATACCCGTAACAATCTGATCTGCCTCAGTACGCATTAATACATCGTCACAAGTAATATAAGGCTCGCACTCAGCAGCATTAATAATTAAAGTCTTTAATGCACCCTGTTTTGCGCCACTGCCTATCTTCACCGCGGTAGGAAAAACAGCACCACCCAAGCCAACAACACCCGCATCATTAATACGGTCGAGTAATAAGGCATTATCAATAGTGACAAAGTCTTTCATTGGTGCTAATCGATAATTCCCCCAATCTTCCTTGCCATCGACCTTAATACTCACACCAATACAGGAATAACCTGAACGATGAGGCACTAAAAAGCGCCCTACTTTCTCAATCGTTCCAGAGGTTGAGGCATGAACAAGATAAGACCCAGTGGCTCTCTGTTCGGTGAGAGGCTGACCTTTGTAAACATAATCACCTTCGGCAACTAACAGTTTACCTCCAATACCACGATGTTGCCGAGTTGGAATCATTAATCGCTCAGGTAGTGCTAGTGTACTCATCGCTTTATCAGTAGAAAGTGCTTTATGCCCCGCGACATGTACTCCACCATGCATAATATACTGTTGACTACTCACCTTGCACCACCTTTGGAGCTGTCTCCACGACTACAGGGATATTCTCTAGTGCTAAGGGCAGAGGATTATTCCAACGTTCGATATTTTGTTTAATCGGTAGCATCACAATACAATCCACAGGACAAGGCGGTAAACACAATTCACAACCCGTACATTCATCAGCAATAACCGTATGCATTTGTTTCGCCGCCCCCATAATGGCATCGACAGGGCATGCCTGAATACATAAGGTACAACCAATACATTGATCTTCGATAATGACGGCAACTTCAGGAGTGTCCGAATGTTCACCATGATCATCATTGAGTGGAATCGTTTCCACTCCCATAATATCAGCCAACTCTTGGATTGTTGTCTCACCACCAGGGGGGCATTGATTGATTTCAGCCTCACCACGTTCAATGGCTTCAGCATAAGGACGACAGCCTGGAAAGGTACATTGACCGCATTGTGTTTGTGGCAAAGCAGCATCCAGTTTATCCACAATGGGGTTGCCTTTGACCTTAAAGTGAATCGCGGCATAGCCTAGCAATAAACCAAAGAATAACGCCAAACCAAGAAGGGTAAGAATAGCTACAATCATATTAGGCTCTTATTAACCCAGAAAAGCCCATAAATGCCAACGCCATTAAGCCTGCGGTAATTAATGCAATCGCATTGCCTTTAAAGGGAGAAGGCACATCAGCAACGGCTAAGCGTTCACGAATACCAGCAAAAAGCACGAGAACCAACGTGAAGCCTAGCGCAGAACCCATACCATATAAAATAGAGCCAACAAAACTATGAGAAGCTTGAATATTGAGTAATGCAATGCCTAAAACCGCACAATTACTCGTGATAAGCGGTAAATAAATACCTAAAACATTGTGTAATAAGGGGGATGTTTTTCTAATTGCCATTTCTGTAAAACCCACAATTGCGGCAATAACTAGAATAAAACTGAGTGTTCGTAAGTACTCTAAACCTAGAGGTTCAAGAATATATTGATAAAGCAAATAGCTACTGATAGAAGACAGTGTTAATACAAATGCCGTCGCCAAGCCCATACCCATCGCGGTTTCAAGCTTGCGTGAGACTCCCATAAAGGGACATAAGCCCAAAAATTGGGACAATACAATATTGTTAACCCAAACGGTTCCAATGATTATGAGCAGATATTCAGTCATGACTTCTTATAGCACCTCTACCAATGAACGACCTAATATACTCAGCTTTCTTGATCTTAATTATGCTAAGTAGTAATTAGTTTTGAACTTTAATTGATTCTCTGTAGACTAAGGCACGTAACGTTGATTAAAAGACGTTACATCCTCCTAGCGGTTAGGCATCCAATTTATTGGATGCCTTTTTTATGCCTGTGTCTTTACTATCGTTGAGCAAATAACCAATGCAAGTAATCTACATCAACCATTGTATGTTCACCACTGGCGCCCTGTAATACTTTAAATGGCTGACCTTCATCACCCAGCTGATCAAGAACGGCTAAAGCATCGTTAAAAGTATCATTAGCAGTATAATCATTGACGGTCACTAATGTACTCAAACCTGCACCTGTTGAAGATAAAAACCCATTGGCTGAATCTTCAAAAGCCATCGTTTCCTCAGCACTTACCTTCATTTCCTGCATAGCATATTGAAAAATGTCAGGTGCGGGCTTCTTCGCAGGTACAATATCACCCGCCGCAATCACTTCAAACCAAGCAATCGACTCTTCACCAAACATTGAACTCAATAGATAAGTCACATTTGCAGGGGTTGTTGTGGTCGCAATTCCCATCCGTAAACCTGCAGCTCGTGCTTCATTAATTAACCGCTTCACACCTGTTCGTAATGGAATCTCGCCTTGTTGCAACATCTCTAGATAATAATGTGTTTTGCGTTGGTGTAAACTTGCGGCAAATTCTGTGATTTCTTGATCTATTGTGAAGTCTTCTAGAAAATCATCAATAAAAAATTTAATTCGCTCCTTGCCCCCTGTGACTGCTAGCAACTCACCATAAGTTTCCTTACTCCAATTCCAATCCAAGCCAGCTTCAGCAAAAGCTTTATTAAAAGCAACACGATGCCCTGCCGCCTCAGTATCTGCCAAAGTTCCATCGACATCAAATAATAATGTTGTTAATTTACTCATAGTGATTATCATCCATATTAGACAAACTGCATGATAGTTTAAGGTAATATAGGAGTCTATATACCTGATGAAGATAAGTGAGATAACATCCAGTGAGACCGATTAATTTCAATCAATATTTTCTCTTTATATTGAGACGATCTAGAAGAAAGACCTAGCCCTGTCTATTGATCTATTGAAAGCTTACCTTGTAGTAATGCAATAAAACCCTCCATGCTAGGTAAGTCTAATTTAGCCTCTCGTTGCTTCTCACCCCACATCGGTTCAGGAAAGAAGCTATCTTGTTCATAACGCGCCATAATATGCCAGTGAACAATCGGCAAATAATTAGCAAAGGAAGCAATATTAATTTTTGTTGGTTTGAAATAATCTAGCATGGCTAACTCAATAAGATGTAAGCAACGATAAATTTCTTGTCGAGTGGCACTATCACAATCAGACATTTCTTTGGGTTGACTAGCCTCATCAGTCTGAGCAAAGATTTTTAGCCACGGAATTTCTGCAGGTTCAACTTCGATACAGATCCATTGGTTTTTAAAAATGGGTTGTATTTTAGTGCTTTTAGCCATTTTATCATTATCTTTCAAGAAGACCAGAATAGACAGCAACCCAAGAAAAACCTCAGGTTACTATGATACAAGACGGATTAATTCAACTTAATCATTACTATGTAAATCAGCGTTCAGACCACCCCATAATGCCTTCTTGATAACAATTGCCTCAATCGCGCCTGTTTGACTGTGGCGACGATATAACAGACCTGACTGACCTGATAACTCACGTGCAGAAACAATCTCACCGTCGGGGGTTTTCACCTTTGAACCTGCGGTTAAATAAAGACCTGATTCAACAATACACTCTGATCCTAATGAGATACCGAGACCCGCATTAGCACCTAATAGGCTCTTTTCACCAATAGAAATAACCTGCTTACCCCCACCAGAGAGAGTCCCCATAATCGATGCACCACCACCAATATCAGAATTTTTACCCACAAGAACACCCGCACTAATACGACCTTCGACCATTGAATCACCCAATGTTCCTGCATTAAAGTTAACAAAACCTTCATGCATTACTGTTGTGCCTGAGGCAAGATGCGCACCCAAACGAATACGGTCAGCATTGCCAATACGCACACCTTCAGGAATAACATAATCTGTCATTCGTGGAAATTTATCGATACTGGTCACATTAAGCTGGTGATTTTCTTCCGCTATTAAGCCACGTAAAGCATCAACTTTAGAAGGAAGCACAGGCCCTGCCGAAGTCCATGCAACATTATTTAATAAGCCAAAAACACCCTCTAAATTAATCTCATTGGGCTTTACCGCACATTCTGATAATAAATGTAATCGTAGATAAGCCTCTTCCGTTGACTTCGGTGCATCATCGATAGATTCAATTTCAACCTCAATAAAATCACTGTTAATCAAGCCAACTTTTTGTGCTAAACAGCTACGTGGAATGGCTTCATTAGAGCGTGAGAACCAAGTATCTAGTGTCACACCACTTTCAGAGTCGATATAACGATGTCCAAGTCGCTTTATTGTCATTTTGTTACCTATAAAATTTGGGTTTAATTGAAACTAAGCTATGCAGAGCATAGAAATTGAAAGAGATTATAGGGTTTACGTGCTGAGTAGTAAATCTTTACACATTACTTTGTTATCAGTAGATTTTGACATTATGGTTCTTTGATGCTTAAGTCTCACCATGCCTATTAAACAACTCCCCTCTCACCTTATCAACCAAATTGCCGCTGGTGAAGTGGTTGAACGTCCTTCTTCAGTGATTAAAGAATTAATAGAGAACGCACTGGATGCCCATGCAACGTCTATTGTCATTGATATTGAAAAAGGTGGGCACAAACGTATTCGTATCCGTGATAATGGCGGTGGTATCCCCAAAGATGAGCTAGTGTTGGCACTCAGCCGTCATGCAACCAGCAAGATTGCCAATTTACACGACTTAGAACATGTCGGTACTTTGGGTTTTCGTGGTGAAGCTTTGCCCAGTATTGCCTCAGTTTCACGAATGACATTAAGTTCATGTCATCAAGAGGCAGAAGAAGCATGGCAGTTATCAAGCATGGAGCAAGGTAGTATGGGTGAACCCTCCCCTAGCTCCCACCCCCAAGGCACAACCATTGATGTGTATGATTTATTCTATAATGTGCCAGCACGCCGTAAATTTATGAAAACAGAGCGTACTGAATATAAACATATTGAAGACGTTGTTAAAAAATTAGCATTAAGCTGTTTTCACTGTGCGATAGAATTGCGCCATAATAAGAAAACGACCCTACTCTTGTCCAAGGCAGAGACTCAAAATGAATCTGAGCGACGTATAGCAGAAATTACGGGTAGTGCCTTTATGTCACAGTCTCACTATTTCGATCATCAAGAAGGTGATTTTCATTTGTATGGATGGATTGGTTTACCGACCTTTTCTCGCTCACAAAGTGATATGCAGTACTTTTTTGTTAATAGCCGTATTATCCGTGACAAAGTAACCAGCCATGGTTTAAAGCAAGCCTATCGTGATGTGCTCTTTCAAGGTCGCCAACCTGCTTATGTATTATTTTTTGAATTGCCACCAGAGCAGGTTGATGTCAATGCTCATCCAAGTAAACATGAAGTACGTTTTCGACAAGCCCGACAAGTGCATGATTTTCTTTATCGCACCGTTTACAAAGTCATTGCCGATATACGCCCCGCTCAATCAAGCGATACATTACCGACTATTACCAACAATAAACCCATACAAGAAAATAAAAATAGTCCACAACAAGTACCACTGAGGGGTTTGTCAGTCTCTGAACAATTATCAACTTATCAACAATTAGCACAACCACCAACAAAATATAAACGACCTAGCCCTATAGGACATAAAACCAATCAAGATCAATCATCTTTCTCTAAGGCTTCCAAAATATTCACACCCCCAAGCCCTGAAAAAGAACAATTGACGATGCCACCTTTGGGTTATGCTAAGGCGCAGCTACATAATATTTATATATTGGCAGAAAATGAGTCAGGGCTGATTATTGTTGATATGCATGCAGCCCATGAACGTATTCTTTATGAGCGTTTTAAAAGTAGTTATCAAAATGATGCCATTCGCTCACAACCATTGCTCGTACCTATAGCAATCAAAGTGAGCAGTAAAGAGGCTGATTTTGCCGAAGAATATGCTGAGATGTTAAAACAATTAGGTTTTAATATTAATCGGCTAGAAAAAGAAAAACTTGTGATACGTGCAATCCCTGCCTTATTAAGGGGTACGGATATTGAAATGCTAGCACGTGATCTTTTAGCCGATTTAATAACACAGGGCAGTAGTGAGCGTATTCGTGATGAGATTGATGAGATATTATCAAGCCTAGCCTGCCATCAAGCCATTCGTGCAAATCATGAATTAACCCTTGATGAAATGAATACCTTATTACGTGATATGGAAAAAACAGAACGTAGCGGGCAATGTAATCATGGTCGCCCTACTTGGACACAAATGACGATTAATGATCTTGATAAAATATTTAAACGAGGGCAATAATAATGTCGAATACAACAATACTCCCCCCTTGTATTTGTATTATGGGTGCAACGGGTACAGGAAAAACGGCTTATGCCGTCGAAATGACAAAACATTTTCCTGTTGAATTAATTAATGTTGATTCAGCTCAAGTTTATACTGAAATGAATATTGGTACAGCAAAACCTGATACTGAAACATTAAAACAAGCTCCCCATCGCTTATTAGATTTTATTGACCCATCACAAGCTTATTCCGCTGCTGACTTTCGTAAAGATGCTTTGCGTGAAATGGAAGAGATAACGAAGGCTGGCAGAATCCCACTATTAGTGGGTGGTACCATGTTGTATTTTCGAGCTTTACTGAATGGTATTGCTCCCCTACCTTCTGCAGATGAGGCAATTCGTCAGCGCTTAAAAGAGGAAGCTGATGAACAGGGTTGGGGCTCGCTACATGCAAAATTATTAACAATTGACCCTATCGCAGGTGCTAGAATTCACCCCAATGATCCACAGCGAATCCAACGTGCATTAGAGGTTTTTGAGTTGACAGGTATTCCACTAACGACCCTTCATCAGCAAGCAAAACCAACACCATTACCTTGGCGTGTTTTAAAATTTGGTCTCATTCCAGAGAACCGTGAAATACTCCGAGAGCGTTTAGCAGTGCGCTTTGAGCAAATGCTTGAGGAAGGTTTTATGAAGGAAGTAGAAACACTACATGCACGCAGTGACCTATCAATCGACTTACCCTCTATGCGTTGTGTGGGCTATCGACAAGCGTGGGAATTTCTTGATGGTGAAAATGACTACAATCACATGAAAAAACGTGCTATTGTCTCAACACGTCAGCTGGCTAAAAGGCAATTGACTTGGTTGCGTTCTGAAAAGGACGTAATAAAATTATACATGGAAGTTGATAATATTTCAGCAATGATAAGCAAAATTAGGGGTTTCACAACATTATAAAAAAGACGACCACTTAGCGTTTAAGTTTCTTCTAGCGAGGTTGCTAATGTAGTATTCTTAATCTTTAGTTCTTATCTTTAAAGCAATAATATTGTGTTACTACCCAATTAATGCATAAATAAAACGAAAATTAATAAAATAAATCCCCAATCTTTAAGTAGGAGTTAACATGATGTCTAAAGGGCATACTTTACAAGAACCCTTCCTCAATGCATTACGCAAGGAAAGAATTCCAGTTTCAATCTACCTCGTGAATGGTATTAAACTACAAGGTCACGTTGAGTCATTTGATCAGTTTGTTATTTTACTTGGTAATGCTGTTAATCAGCTAGTTTACAAACATGCCATTTCGACTATCGTTCCTGCTCGCCCTATCAAGCTTAGTCATACTGACGACGATTAAATAAAATAGAATCTAAATCAGTGATCATACTACGATAACGCATTCTGTCTGATCGCTGATTTATTACACTATACCCTTTCCAATATTAACCAGACCTTGATCATTAATATTCTTTTTACCTATTCTTTTAGAAAATATCCTTTTGGAACTATTTAGCCGACCCAAAACGGGTGATAAAGCAATTCTTGTACAAATTTCCTTGAATAAGAATGCAAACACCTATGATCAGACAGAATTTCGTGCATTGGTTCGTTCTGCTGGAGCAAGAGATTTAGAATTAGTAACAGGTACTAGGCACTCCCCCGACCCTAAATATTTTGTTGGTAGTGGAAAAGCTGAAGAAATCAAGTTGCTGGTACGTCATCATGATGCCGATGTGATTATTTTTGATCACAGCTTAAGCCCTGCACAAGAACGAAATATAGAAAAATTAATTGAATGTCGAGTACTGGATCGAACGGGTTTAATCCTCGATATCTTTGCCCAACGTGCAAAATCTCATGAAGGTAAGTTACAAGTAGAACTTGCTCAACTTAAACACATGTCAACACGACTTATTAGAGGCTGGACTCACCTAGAACGGCAAAAAGGTGGTATTGGTATGCGGGGTCCTGGTGAAACTCAACTAGAATCTGACCGTCGTTTACTAAATGTTCGCGTCAAGAAAATTAACAACCGCCTACAAAAAGTTCGCAATCAACGTGAGCAAGGTCGCCAATCACGCAAAAAAGCAGAAACACCCACCGTCGCATTAGTGGGCTATACGAATGCGGGTAAGTCGACGCTATTTAATCGCCTCACTGATTCTGATGTTTTTGCCGCAGACCAGCTATTTGCAACATTAGACCCAACACTCAGACGTTTGGAACTGCCTAATCAGCAACAAATTATATTAGCTGATACGGTGGGTTTTATTAAAGACCTACCTCATGATCTTGTTGCTGCATTCCGTTCAACATTACAAGAAACGATTGAAGCCGATATTTTACTTCATGTTATTGACTGTCATGATGAGCAGCGCGATATGTTTCGTAATGAAGTCAATGAAGTGCTTGCTTTTATTGGTGCGGATAAAACGCCTCAAATCGAAATCATGAATAAAATCGATTATGATGGTCAAGAACCTCGTATTGATCCAGAGCATAATGGTTTACCTACTCGTGTTTGGTTATCGGCACAAACAGGTGATGGTCTTGACTTGCTGAAAGAGGTGATTAATAGTCACTTTAAACATACTCTTTTCTCTGGTGATATTACCCTTTCCCCTCAGTATTCCGCTTTACGTGCCAAGCTTTATGAGCATAAAGCCGTTCAAAATGAGCAGAGCACAGATAAGGGCGATTATTTCTTATCTATTACGATGCAAAAGCGAATATTTGAGACTTTATTAAAAGATGAAGGCTTGAGTTTGGAAGAAATTACTTAGGAACCCTGCACAAAAAACTTGCTGTTTTTGTTATATTTTAGAGGATTGTTGATGCTAGCCATTCTTCTAAAAAAAGTAATATCTACTTCTAAGCTGTCTTTTTTACTCTTACTTAAATACCCATTCATTGGATAGCATCGCTCTATTTATCTCATTTGAAATGGCTATCCCCTTCAACACAAAAATTCTGCATTATAACATCTCCTTAGATTTCTATTTTATTCAAGTTCTAAATGATGATGATATAGTTTCCTCAGAAACCCTCATCAACGCACTAAAGGCTTAATAATGAGTAATCACAAAAGCACTCAACTCCTCCACCTTGATCGACAACGTAATATTGAGCATGGTTCTTTACATCAGCCCATTCATACTTCTATTGCCTATGGCTTTAATGAGGCACAAGGTCTTGCTGAGGTTTTTCAAAATAAAAGAAAGGGTTATGCTTATGGGCGAGCGAGCAATCCAACGGTTAATGCGCTTGAAGATAAAATCAGCTTACTAGAAGATGGTATTGCTAGCTGTTGTTTTGCAACAGGAATGGCGGCAATTAGTGGTACTTTACTGAGTTTATTGCAAAGAGGTGATCACCTAATTTCTAGTGCTTTTTTGTTTGGCAATACCAATAGCTTTTTTAACACACTAACTCAATTGGGTATCGAGGTTAGCTTTGTTGATGCTACGGATGTGGCTAATATTAAAGCAGCACAACAAAAAAATACCAAGGCTGTTTTTGTAGAAACAATTGCTAATCCCCGTACACAAATTAGTGATCTTGTGAAAATTGGTGATTATTGTGAACAAAATAATTTACTCTATATTGTTGATAATACGCTAACAACCCCAAGTCTATTCCAGCCTAAAAGCGTAAAAGCCAGCTTAGTCATTAACTCTTTATCTAAGTATATTGCTGGTCATGGTAATGCATTAGGTGGTTCAGTCACAGATTGTGGGTGCTTTGATTGGTCTAAGTTTTCTAATATTTATGATATTTACAAAAAGAAAGAACCCTCCCTATCAGGAATATTACAAATTCGTAAAAAAGGCTTGCGTGATATGGGTGGTAGTCTTTCAGCAGAGGTTGCTCATAAGATTGCCATAGGGGCTGAAACGTTGGATTTACGCATCAATCAATCCGTTCAAAATGCCCTTCAATTAGCTGAATTTCTGACTCAACAAGAAGAAATCAATAAGGTTTATTATCCTGGCTTAAGTAACCATCCACAACATCGCTTAGCCACTCAGATTTTTAAGGGCTATGGGTCATTAATCAGTTTTGAACTGGATGAAAGTATTGATTGTTTTGATTTTTTGAATAAACTTAACTTTGTTATTGTTGCTGCCAATTTAGGTGACAATCGCACGCTTGCTATCCCTGCGGCACAGACTATTTTTTATGAAATGGGTGCTGAACGTCGCCAATCGATGGGGATAGCTGAAGGTCTTATACGGCTTTCTGTCGGCATTGAGAGTTTTGATGATTTACAAGCTGATTTTGAAAATGCACTGGCTTAGATCCTGAAATAAAAAAGGGTTACCTATAAAAGATAACCCCTTTCTTCTTGCTAGAGCTAACATCCAACCAATATGGGTGAAGCTCTTTTACTAACATTACTAACTAACTAACTAGGAAACAAAAGGGTTAGTATACTCTTGCTTCTGAAGGATTAGTTTATGCTTGAGCAAGTAACTTCTTAAGATCGCTTGCTGAAACATCTGCCCCTTGTCCTTTTAAAAGAGCTGCAATCTGCTCTGGATTAAAGTTTTGTGACCCAGAAAGCTGACCGCCATTAATGCCGACTGCTGCCAATAACTCATTAAGCTTTTTCTCATCCTGTGACTGACTCCCTGTTGGGGTTGCAGCTGCTATTCCTATTGTAGCGGTTGCTGGTGGTGTGGTTGCAGGAGGTGTGCTTGCTGCTGGTGTTGCTGCAGGAGGCGTACTTGCCACTGGTGTTGCTGCAGGAGGTGTACTTGCCACTGGTGTTGCTGCAGGAGGTGTACTTGCTGCTGGTGTACTTGCTGGTGCAGAAGGTGGTGGCGGTGGTGTTAACCCTGTTGCTGGTGCTGGAGATGAATCTGCAGTACTTGTTGCTGGAGCATTAGGTGCAACCGTTGTGCCTGTGCTAGTCGTTGTACCTGCATTAGCTATCTGATTTAACAATGCAGTAAGTTCACTAACAGGAACTTTAA
>JAGLEV010000097.1 GCA_023144895.1 Thiotrichaceae bacterium | reverse complement strand
GTAGTGTTTAATGTAATTTGTATTTTGTCGCTTCTCAAGCTTTTTAATTTTTTATTTGCCATCCTTGGCTTTGTTGGTGTCAACTCCAAGGGAGAGGAAATGGATTACTTGGAGGAAGCTGGATTGGCCATGGTAATTTTTTTAGCATTTTCATTATTACTTTCCTTTTTTGTTGGGCTAATGGTGTGTTGCTTAGCGATAAGTGAATAATAAAGAAATTTATTGTTGTTGTGATGTTCGCAAGCTTGCGAACTTATTTTTTAGGAGAGACTCCTATTTTGAAGGTGCCAGCTGAAGAATACTTTTAGTACAAGAAATTTTGTTAGTAACGGGTTGTGTGATGCTTTTGATCCAGTACATCATTCTGAATTTCAGGCACAAAAAAAGGGAGATGACTCTCATCATCTCCCTTCTTAAATTACAGCCTAAAAATTAGACGTGATAATTTACTTCGCTACTTTCTTAGCACCATGCTCTTCTAAGAAGGTTTTAGCACGTAAACCCATGTCAGCTGTCTTAACTTGATACTGCCACCATTGGTTTGCCCAGCCCATTGCTTTGTTCCAATCTTTCTTTTCAGCAAAATCTGCTGCTTTCTTCTTGGAGTCTTCAGCAAAACCTAATTGGTCAGTCGCATCTTCAACTAAAGCAACAACTTCTGGGAAGTCTTTATAATTACGCTCAGTGATAAAGCCTACAACAGAGTCAATAACCGCTTGAGTTTCAATATTAGTTTTAACTTGCTTGTTATAGTCGGCCTCTGTGTACTGTTGACCTTCCTCTAGCACAGCACCGTCATCTTTATAACCTTTAGGGCGGACTAATAAATAACCCTGCATCTCTAAGTGAAGTGCAGAACAAAACTCAGTACAATAGTAAGGATAAACACCCGCTTTATCCGCGACGAAAGTTGCTGATGCTGTCTTGCCTGGCTCAATAGAAAGTTGGACATTTTGTGCATACATTGCAAAACCATGAGTCTCATCTTCGGCACGTTCAAGGTTAGTCAGGTGAATAGAAACCGTATCACCTTCTGTTACTTCGATAGTTTCAGGCGTGATATGTGAACGAATCGTTGTACCATAAACATGAACAGTACACTTTCCAGCATCATCACAAGTCCGTTCGGTCTTTTCACGACCTGCACGAGTTTTCCATTTTGACTTTTTATTTGTACGAGAGTTAGTACCCGACTTGTAACGTACCGCAGGCTTTAACTTGCTTGCCTGAATCGCAGCAACATAGTGAGGCTCGCCTAAAGGAATCGGCATATCATAAAGAAGCGTCATCTTTTCACCACTGATGTCAATCAATTGGTGATTCTGTGGATGTAGAGGTCCAACAGGATTGAAACGGTCAATCGCCAGCTTATTCAATGCAACAAGATACTTACCCTTAGGTGAAACCGTATCCCCTTCCATTGTCATCAAGTGACCCACATTATAGTGAATAGGTAATTGATCTAATACTTTACCTTCACAGTAGTCCCATTTAGTAATCATTGAGTCAACATAAATAGAGGTATAAACCACACATTTTTTAGAATCAAACTGATTATGTAGCGGTCCTAGACCAACCGATACCGACTTATCCAATGCTGTTTTGATAGCAATAATCGGAATACCATAAGGATCTTTACCTTCAAAATTCTTATCAGCAATCGCTTTTTCAATTTTAGCAAAATCATAAACCCATGCATGACTATCAAGTTTACCCGCAACAATAATTTTAGTTCCATCAGGAGTTACATCAACGCCGTGTGGGCTTTTAGGTTCAGGAAGTAAGAAAAACAAGTCATTAGCAACAGCTTCTTCGATAGGAATCAAAATAGAGCCATTAACCTTTTTACCAATCTTTCCAGCAGCCACTAACTCGGCCGCTTTTTTCCAATTAGTAATGTGCATGAAGTCAGTATCTTTAGATGAGCAACCTGCTTCATAAGGCGGGCGACCTTTTTCAATACCACCAACATAACGCTCAGTACAGAATGAATTAGTGAAACCCCAACCATAAGATGGACCTTTACCAGCATCTGATAGATCTTGTGAATAAGGAGGTAGCTCAAAGGAGAAAGAATTCTCAGGCTTAATGCGACCTTCTTTAGTATCAAATTTCCAATAGGTTAAAACACCACGAAACTCATCATTAAACTTATTCAGAGAGACAACAGTGGTATTACCTACCATGGGAGCAGCATATTGAGAGGCTTCCATAATGTATTCAGAATTAGGTGTAACAAACGCACCACCATGAGCAGAACGCATGTATGGGTTAACTACAATCTGCTTAGTTTCAAAGTCATGTAGATCAATAACCGCGATACGAGGGTTGGCTTTATCATTGATAAATACAAATTTACCATCTGATTCACCCTTAGTTTCAGTGAAAGCAGGGTGATGTGTATCACCATAAGTAATATCTTTACCTTCGATTCGACCCTGTGCTAGAACAGCCTTTGACTCATCATCAAAGCCATAGCCCTGCCAAGGCTCAGGTGTAAATACACCGATATATTTAAGAATACGCATTGATGGAATGCCGTAGACAATCATTTGTCCACTTTGCCCGCCTGAGCTAAATGCAAGGAATTCATCACGTCCACCCGTCGGTGTGTAAGTCTTCGCTGCTGCGAGAATATCTTTTTGAGTTAAACCGCGAGCCTTCATTATATCTTCAAGAGAATCTTGAGCGAATGCTGAACTTATCGATAACCCAAGAAATGTTGCCGTCATTGAGGCGGCGAGTATCTTTTTAAGTGGTCTCATATATTATTTACCTGAGAAATTTTTTAGATGATTGGTAGGTGTGTTATTTCACACAGTTCTTACAGTCTATTCTTCTGAGGTAATGTTTGAATTGATATTAATCAAGGTGAGAATAAGAGATGGATTACCTTGTTGGTATTTTGTTCAAGTTAGGTGTTAGTTTAATCAAGTGATTTATTTCGGATCAGTAGGCTATAAAAACTAAGGATATTTTTATATCGAAAAATAGATTATATTTTCTTTTTTTGATTAGATTTGGAGAAACTCCATGACAGCAAAATCACGATTTGGCTATCTTTTGTTCATTTGTTTTTCACTCAGTAGTTCAGCCATTGCCAAAGAGCATGATTACGATAAATACAATGGTGATGATATTAATCAGGTCTGTGCAGGTTGTCACGGTGAGTATGGAATGGGTGGAAAAGAAGGGAAGTACCCAAGACTTTCAGGCATGTCGGTTAAGTATCTCTTCAAAGAAATGATCGCTTTTAGAGATAGAAAGCGTCCCAATATGGCAATGGTCGAACATGTAGATGATCGACAAATGCCAGAGAGTGATATTATGGATATTGCGATCTTTTTGAATAAAATAAAACTAGCAACTAAAATGTCGGATATTGATGAAAAATCACCTGACTTTGATGCTTATGCACGATTATTAGAAGCTAAACAAACCATTCAAATACCTAAAGCTAAAGGTGATATAAAAGCAGGAAAAAAGTTATATAAACGTGAGTGTCGGTCTTGTCATGCTAAGGATGGCATGGGAGATGATGATGTGCCTCAGCTTGCAGGGCAATATACAGAGTATTTAGTGCGCCAAATAAAGCTTTATATTGACCTGAAGCGCCACCATGATGAAGATGATCCTGAAGAAGAGTTCTTTAAAAGCTTCAGCACGGAACAAATGCGCGACATCTTTGCTTATATCTCAGTATTGGATGATTAGATTATTTAGCAAAATCGACAGTAAAATTAAAACGGTAGTTCAGTCTGTCAATAGGGTTTCACTAGCCTGAAATCTGACGGATAGAAAGACAACCACTTGGCAGCTTTCTGGAACAACATCAGGGATAATCAAACTAGCTTAACTTGCGTAGTAAAGCTAACTCAGACTCTGCAAAGCCTGCTTGTAAGCGAGCTTCATCATGGAAAGGTCCTCTGAGTTGACCTTGCATATATTCATTAATGAGTTGAATAAAAGTACTTTCGGAATCAAGCTGGCGTTGTTTACAGCAATGGTGAAACCAGTGAGAGCCAATTTTTACATGACCAATTTCATCACGAAGAATGATCTTTAAAATATCCACCGTTTCTTGATCACCCACACCGCGTAGTCGTTTCATAATACCAGGAGTCACATCCAAGCCACGGGCTTCTAAAACACGAGGAACCAGTGCCATACGAACCATCACATCATGGTCAGTATTTATGCAGGATTCCCATAAGCCATTGTGTGCAGGCATGTCACCGTACTGGTAACCCATATCATTTAAACGTGTGCTCAATAATGAAAAATGGTAAGCCTCCTCAGAAGCGACTTGTAGCCAGTCTCCATAGAATGACTCAGGCATATCACGAAAGCGGTAAACAGCATCAAGTGCAAGGTTAATAGCATTAAATTCAATATGACAGATCGCATGAATTAAATTAGCACGACCTTTTTCACTGCTGAGTTTGCGTTGTTTTGCTTTACTTACAGCGACAAGCTCAGGGCGAAGAGGTCGTCCAGGAATTTGAATTTTTTCAATACTAGGGTTCTCGCTATGGTGTTGGAACTCACCCAATTGCCATTGTTTATACAGGGCATGAGCGCCTTGCTGTTTAGTAATAGGGTCGTCATCCATTAAGCAATCTAGGCTAGCTTTATGTAAATTCATTTTTCTCTCGCTTTTTAATCACTTCCCAGCTGTGATTCATTTGCTCTACAGTGTATTTGTCACTCTCTGGATGATTTTCTTTAGTCACTTGCATCATTTGGTTAAAGCGTCGAGCAAATTTTTCATTACTTAAATGAGCGGCATTTTCGGGATTGACTTTTAAATGTCGCGCTAAATTATTCACAATCATAAATAAATCACCTAGCTCTTCCTCAACTCGTTCTATTGATTCTTTATTTTCAACGGCTTCAATAATCTCCGCCACTTCTTCATTAACCTTATCAATGACAGGTCGCCAGTCTGCCCAGTCAAAACCTTGTTCTGCTGCACGTTCTAAGAGTTTATTACCACGCTGTAAGGTGGTTAATTCTTGGGAGATATTAGCAAAATAATCTTCCAAATCTGAGTTATTTTTTTTATTAATTGGCTTTTTATTCGTTTCATGAAAGCCTTCTAATAATAGTGAAGCAATTCCTTGGCTAGCACCGAAATAGGGCGCTAGGCTAATGTTAATCTCAGGAAATTCTTTACGAACAATAGCAATCTCGGCAGGAATATCAACAATCACATGCCGACCTGCAGAAAGGAAATAGGGTACTACGGTAATATCTTTAGCATTGCTTGCGATCAACTGACGTAAACCATCAGGAATTGAAGGTTCTGCTAACTCTAAAAAACCACTGCTGATACTGCTATAGGGATGATCTAAAACGGTGAGATTTTTACAAAGTGTGCGTAGCTCTTCGTTGGAGGCTTCGCGACGACTGCCATGGGCTACGACTAGGAGGTGTGTATTGGGGGTTGTCATTTGGTTTCCAGCTAATACAAGTGTACTCAGTGTATATAGCATGAGGGTGGGGTGCAAATGGAGGATATTTATTTAAGCCTAAAATTTATTTCTCTCGCGTTAATCACGGCTCTGCATTATATGCAATTTAATCGGTGTTATGTGTGAACAATTCACCCTCAAGTTTCTTTACACCGCCAGCTCGTAATCAATTGCTTCCAGTTCAATATCTGCAAATGCTTCGAGGTGTAATTTTAACGTATTAAATTGTTTTTTTGATTTTATGCCACTTAATAGTTCTTGCCTGATTGAACCAATAAATTGAACACGAATTTCTTCGATTAAAGTTCTCAACTCTACGATATATGGACTATCGTTAACAGCATTTCTCCTGAGTGCAAGTGACCATATACAAGTATCCACAATAATTTTCATTTTACAGCTCGTTGCTGTTTGTAGTCATAGTCCTTGTCAAAAACTACAGTATTAAAAATATTGAGAATTTCTGATTGCTTTCGACGTTGGATATATTCATGCAAGGCTTCGGTGACAACCCCTTTTTTAGTTCTATGTTTTCCAATTATTTTTGCTTCTTCAATAAGCATATCATCAAGTGCGAGATTTGTAGCCATGATGGTTCCTCCAATTTTTATCTACACATAAGTGTACGTCTTTTATTGTGTAGCTGAGTATTTTAATATGGCAAGAAAAAAAGGAATTCAAGGTTCTAATACTGATTTTCTTATTTGTGCAATCTCATCACGTCATGAAATGCCAATTCTGACCACAGATAAAGATTTTACTAATTTTCAATCTGTTTTTCCAGTTCTTCTACATGTTCCAAGAGGATAAACCAAATAGGCGATTTAGTTAGCTCGGCAAATGAGGTGCTATGTCAATGTTGTGGAGCGGTTATGTTACTGGTTTCCGTCAGTAGGTACTGGAAAAAGGAAAACCCATTAATAAGAAGTATGTTCAATGTGAAGGGCAGTTTTGATGGGGGGTAAGGGCTTTAGATCGTTAGGGTAAAGGCAAAATAAGTAATTTTGTTTGTTGAGACTCAGATTAAGGTGCAACAAGACGTTTAAGCCGACATTTGACAGCTCATTCCTTTCGCTGCCACTCCAGTCAGTCGCTGTAAAGTACAGCTTAACTAATTTATTTTCTGTTCTTTTTCTCCCTGCTCCTCTGTCATTATCAAAGCATTGAATACCTGTTTCTTTCTCTTTTAACCCTGTTTTAATGCCAGCACGTCCCCGTCTCGTTTCTTTTTCTGTTTTGCGCGCATTTCCCTGAAAACATTGATGTTAGCTTCATAAAAAAGAAAAAGTGTGAAATTTAATCTTCTAAATTATTCTCTTAAAAGTTATGACATGAAAATTTATTTGATGTTTATGCATA
>JAGLEV010000096.1 GCA_023144895.1 Thiotrichaceae bacterium | reverse complement strand
AGTTTCGTTGAATAATGTGTTGATTGTAGAGCAGCAGATGTGGGCGAAGCAATGAAAGAGCACTTAGTTAAAATGGAAGCTCAATGGAAAAAATCAACCCTACCGAAATGGAAAGATTTAGGTATTGTATAAACAATATAATCTCCTGTCCTCCTTAGCTACATAATAATGGAATAATAGATGAAACGTATATTTTTTGCTGTGATATTCACATCGCTTCTTGCCACTGTCATACTTTGTAATATTCCAATCAAATATGAATCAAAAATATTAACATTGGAAGATATAAAGCATAAAATTTATACCAACCTAAAAAACCAAGGGGCTGTTCAAGCTATTGAGGGCAAGGAGGGCAAGTTCAAAATAACTGATATTAATAAAGCTAAGTCTCAAAATAGCATGCTCCTGTATTAAATAATTTAGGGTTACAAGGATGGAAACTCAGCACTATTAATGAAAATCAGCTTTATATTTTTAAACGCAGCTATATTTAAATCCTTCAAAAAAACATGGGAATACAAGGTATTAACACTGAATGATATTAATCATCATAGAGTGAACTACCTCCTTAAGATCAAAGCAGCTAAAGCAATCAAAGGCACTAAAAATAAATTTAAAGTATTAAATAAAGAAAAAGCAAAGCCTCAAAATAGCATGCCAATAATACTAAATGAACGAGGTAAAGAAGGCTGGAGTCTTGTTGCAGTCAATAAAGCCAAGCTTTATATTTTTGCTCGTTCCAATAATATTTTTCAACAGCTTTTAAATAATTAGTTTGCAATAAGTCATTTTTATTTACTTGCTAATTAGCAGTGGATAGCTTAAATTGCATACCCATTTGATAGTCAAAGAGGATTGGTTCAGAATGAGTAATGAGTCTCGTATTTTATGGACAGAGGGCTTGTTTCTATGCCCTCAAACCTTTCAGCAACATGATAACTTTATGCTTGATAATATAGAGTCTCGTGTTCGACCAACTGAAGCTTATTACTGGGGAATTGTTGAACTTTCTATTCAAGAATCACAACTCGATAATGGTATTTTTTCTTTAAAAAAGTGCCGTGGTATTTTCCCCGATGGCACACCTTTTGATATTTCTGGAAATGTTCTAGACCTTAATATTAGCAAAAAAGTACAAAATAAAACTATTTACCTTGCTGCTGGAGCACGACAACCTGGTGTTCAGGAAGTAGTTGTTGAAGCAGAAAAAGCAAAGAAACAAACCACTCGTTATGTTATTAATGAAACGAATGTTGATGACACACACACTATCGGCAATCCAGTAAAAACAGAACAATTACAAACGGGAAGCTTAAACTTTCAACTTATTTTAGCTGATGAGCCTCAAAATAATTTCACCCAAATTGCTTTAGCCTTTGTCAATGAATGTGATCAAAATGGTTTTGTTAAACTAAGCCCTGCTTTTATCCCTCCAACTCTCTACTCACATGCTCATCCTGTGATTAAAAATTATATTGAAATGATTCAAGGACAGCTTTCCAGTCGCGGTGAAATTTTAGCCAACCGTTTAGCCAACCCGAGTACAGACGGTGTCAGTGATACTATTGACGTTAATATGCTACAAATCATGAACCGTCATATTCCTTTATTTGAATTCTTAAGGGTAGAAAAGAAAATACACCCCAAACAACTCTATATTCATGCTTTACAGCTAGTGGGAGAGCTTTCTACTTTTGCTAGAAAAGAACGCCGCCCACTATCCTATCCTGAATATATACATGATGACTTACAGCTCACCTTTAGAAAACTATTTGATGATATTCATAAATATTTACAACACAGTGCGATACCTAAAGTTCTATCTATTCCATTACAAGCTAATGAAGAGCACCACAAAACTGTTCATGCAAGCACCCACTTAATGCACAGTGTACTCACTGAACATATTCGTTTTGTATTGGCCGTCAGTGCTGACATACCATTAGGTGACATACAGAAAGCTGTCACAATCGCATCCAATCTAGAACATTTACAGGATTTAGTGAGAACACGTACACCTGGCATTCCTTTTGGAGCATCGCCCAGTGTCCCTAGAGAAATCCCTTACCATTCTACTTGTGTCTACTTTGACCTTGATACTAAGAGCTCTCATTGGCAGAAAGTCATTGATAACTGTGTAATCAATGTTCACGTTGATCGTGATATACCCAACCTAAAAGTTAAAGTATGGGCTATCCGAGGAAAGACACATGAACAATAATGATATTTTTAATAATTCAGGCTCTGACCATACTCAAATATTCCCAATGCCAGGGGGTAATCGAGAAGATGCACAACGTCAACTTCAAGAAGAGCAAACCCAGCGGCCTTATGTTCCTGTTGATACATTTCAAGGAAGTGATACAACATTTCATAACCGAGAGGTGATAGTCGAACCTTAGTTGATGCTGCAACTAACTTATTGCTCACGTTTCTAACACCTTGGATACCCATGACACTCATGCTTTAAAACAGCAGGTCAGTGAAGAAATAAATCACTTTGTTGCTCAGATAAAACGTTTAGGTGTTTAGATTCATATGATCACCATTAGTCGTTGACCATGCCTCTAAGCTCAATTGAAAACAGGTTGAATAAAAAAAGCACAATCCAAAAAACAATAGATTGTGCTTATACATTCAAGCTTTACCCAAGGGGTTAATGACCGTGTCTATGACCTGCGTGATTACCACGATGACTGTGCTTGTATCCATGTGCAGCACCACCATGCCAATGATGTTGCGGACGATTATGTGGACGGTGATTCACACGATGCGGGCGCAGATGACGATGCCCTTTTCTATGCGCATGACTATGACCTCTGGCATTTCTATGGTGCTTATGCCAGTGCTTATGCTTATATACTTTACGACCATGACCATGTCCATGCCCTCGATGAACAACACGCGAGCGATGTTGATGCTGACCACGTCTATTATGATTTCGACTTCGATGGCTACGCTGACCAAAATCAACGGTTACAGAGCCATGATGCCCATTGAGCGTGATGACTCCAGAAGGTTGCGCTTGTGCCTGTAGTGCAGGAACTAACGCCATTAGACCTGTTAAGCCTAGGGTTATAATAATCTTTTTCATTGTATTTATTCCGATTGTAATTCTCTAACATAGGCTCAAAAAGCCTTGTACTATGGTAAGGAAGCCTCTTAATGTGCTGCCTTACTAATATAAACGCACCAAAGATTAAAAAGGTTTACAATAAAAACAAGATAACCAGAAAACACTTATTTTTAGTAATATGCCTATAACCACTAAAAATTAGACCCAGCTTATGCACCCTTTCCTCAATAAATCCATACTTTTTCTTTTATTATTGAGTCTGATAGCAAGTAATAGCACTCTTAATTCAGCTCCCGCTCTCCCAATAAACACAGAAAATAGCCCAACCCATGTTTGAGACGGGTAATAGCGCTTATTCTGAAGTCATTAGAAGCCAAAAGATGATATGAGATGCTCGCTTATTAGCATTGAAAGCACTTAAAGGCATCAATAGCAGTGCAACTAGGCTTTCATGTATCATAGGAAAACCCTCATTTATCGAGAGATAAAAACCTATGTCAGAAAAAACCAGCGCAGTGACACAACGCTTCAAATTACACTCCCCATACCAAGCAGCAGGCGACCAACCTACGGCAATTAAGTCTCTCGTAGAAGGTCTTAATGACGGCTTACTCAACCAAACCCTTCTAGGAGTAACAGGTTCAGGCAAAACATTTACTATTGCCAATGTGATTGAACAAACCCAGCGTGCCACTATTATTATGGCGCACAATAAAACACTGGCAGCACAGCTTTATGGGGAAATGAAGCTATTTTTTCCTGACAATTCAGTGGAATATTTTGTTTCCTATTATGACTATTATCAGCCAGAAGCCTATGTTCCCGCTTCTGATGTCTATATTGAAAAAGATGCTTCAATCAATGAACATATTGAACAAATGCGACTTTCCGCCACCAAAGCATTACTAGAAAAGCCCGATGTTATCTTGGTTGCCACAGTTTCTGCAATCTATGGTCTAGGTGATCCACAGTCATATTTAAAAATGATGATGCACTTAGATCGTGGTGACAAGGTAGATCAACGAGCTATTTTGCACAAATTAACAGAGTTACAATATACTCGTAATGATGTGGATTTAAGCCGTGGTACTTATCGTGTACGAGGTGATGTGATTGATGTTCATCCTGCAGAATCTGATAAAGAAGCGATTAGAATTGAATTATTTGATGATGAAATTGAGCAACTTAGTTTTTTTGATCCTTTAACAGGTGAAGTTTTACGCCGCACCCCTCGCTTAACAATTTATCCTAAAACTCACTATGTAACACCTCGACAAATTTTATTAGATGCTGTGGTGAAGATTAAAAAGGAGTTAAAAGAACGCCTCAAGGTATTACGCAATGAAGATAAGCTAGTTGAGGCTCAACGCCTTGAGCAACGCACCTTATTTGATATAGAAATGATTATTGAAGTCGGTTATTGCTCAGGCATTGAAAATTATTCACGCTATTTATCAGGGCGAGAAATAGGTCAAGCCCCTCCCTGTTTGTTTGACTATTTGCCCGATCATGCACTGGTTGTTATTGATGAATCACATGTGACTGTGCCACAAATTGGTGCGATGTATAAAGGTGATCGATCACGTAAAGAAAATCTAGTTAATTATGGTTTTCGCTTACCTTCTGCACTGGATAATCGTCCACTTCGTTTTGAAGAATTTGAGCGTTTAATTCCACAATGTATTCATGTTTCTGCCACTCCAGGTAATTATGAGATTGAGCATAATGATAATATTGCGGAGCAATTAGTACGTCCTACAGGGCTTATTGATCCAACGATTGAAATTCGCCCTATTGCATCGCAAGTCGATGATGTGATGTCGGAGATTAGTCGCTGTGCCGCCCAAAATGAACGCGTACTGATTACCACGCTCACTAAGCGTATGGCGGAGGATTTAACGGATTATTTATTAGAGCATGGTCTCCGTGTTCGCTATCTACATAGCGATATTGATACCGTGGAGCGTGTTGAAATTATTCGTGATCTTAGGAAAGGTGAATTTGATGCGCTCGTTGGTATTAATCTACTACGTGAAGGACTGGATATGCCAGAGGTCAGTATTGTTGCAATTCTTGATGCTGATAAACAAGGCTTTCTTCGCTCTGAACGTTCACTCATCCAAACTATTGGGCGAGCTGCCAGAAATGTGAAAGGTCGAGCAATTCTCTATGCTGATACCATTACTGCTGCGATCCAAGTGGCGATGGATGAAACCGAGCGTCGTCGTGAGAAACAACTGAGCTTTAATGCTAAGCATAACATTACACCTAAAACCATTATCAAAGCAGTGGATGATATATTAGAAGGTGCTTATGGCAGTTCGATCCAATCGAATAAGAGAAAAGTGGCACAAGTAGCTGAGGAAAAAGCACAATATGCCAGTATGTCACCGAGCAAGGCACTGAAAGAAATTAATAAGCTAGAGAAACAAATGCATCATTATGCCAAAGATTTGGCATTTGAAGAAGCAGCAGCCATACGAGATAAGATAGCTAGGATTCATGAACAGGTAATTTTGGAGTCTTAATCAGGAGTAATGAAATGGTGTCCTAGGGAGGATTCGAACCCCCGGCCTACCCCTTAGGAGGGGGTCGCTCTATCCAACTGAGCTACTAAGACACACTTAAAGATGATTCTAACTAATTTTATACCAAGCTTATAGTAGTTTTTTTAACTGATAAAGAGAATCTAATGCTTTGCGAGGAGTAAGCTCATCAGGATCAATCGCCATTAATGCTTGTTTAATCGCTTCAGCAACCTCATCAACTTCGGTCTCTGACGGCATGGATAATGCTAGGGGTAATGTTTCTCCCACAGTAAAATTAGATTTTTCTTGAGGCTTTGCTTGGTATTCAAGTTGCTGTAACTTTCTACGTGCTTGCTGAATAATAACGCGTGGTACTCCAGCAAGCTGTGCCACTTGCAGACCATAACTTTGACTTGCAGCCCCTTCTTTTACTGTATGTAAGAAGATAATCTTATCATTATGCTCCACTGCATTAATATGAACATTATGAATGGTATTATTTTCACCCGCTAACTGAGTTAACTCAAAATAATGTGTGGCAAATAAAGTATAAGCTTTAGTTGTACTGACAAGATGCTCTGCAAACGCCCATGCGAGTGACAAACCATCAAAAGTACTCGTCCCCCGACCAATTTCATCCATTAAAATTAAGCTATGGTCAGTCGCATTATTGAGAATATTTGCCGCTTCAGTCATCTCAACCATAAAAGTTGAACGCCCTGTACTCAGATCATCATGTGCTCCAATACGAGTAAATATACGATCAACGGGCCCAATCGTTGCACTCTCTGCAGGAATGTAACAACCGATATAACACATCAATACAATAATCACTGTTTGCCGCATATAAGTCGATTTACCCCCCATATTAGGACCTGTAATCATCAGCATTCGACGATCAGTATGCAAATCTACATTATTAGGAGTAAAAGGATCTTCTAAACTAAGTTCAACAACAGGATGTCGCCCACCTTGTATTTGAATACCAACCGTATTGCTTAGCTCTGGCTTACAGTAATCTAGGCGAATAGCACGTTCCGCAAAACAAGCTAAAATATCAGTTTCTGCCAAATTCAATGCCGTGAGTCTTAATGTTGGGACATGGGTTGCTATCTCCTGTAGCAACTGCTCATAGAGGTACTTTTCACGCGCTAAAGTACGTTCTTTGGAGGATAATATTTTATCTTCAAACTTTTTTAACTCAGGAATAATAAAACGCTCAACCGACTTTAGTGTTTGTCGACGTATATATTCTGCAGGGACATTATTAGATCGGCTACGAGGAATTTCAATGTAATAGCCATGCACTCGATTATAAGCCACTTTTAAATGAGATATTCCAGTACGTTGCTTCTCAGCTTGCTCCATATCCAATAAAAACTGTTCTGAATTAGCATTTAAAGCCCGTAACTCATCAAGCTCCTCATCAAAACCATCAGCAATCACCCCGCCATCCCGAATTAAGACAGGAGGATTTTCAATAATGGCACTATTGAGTCGACTTAACAATGCGGTATGCATTGCAATGGTTTGATTGAGTTGTTGCAAGTGCGAACTGGATAAGGTATTTAAAATTGCTTTAATCTCGGGGATAACAGCCAGTGATTGTGCTAAAACAGCAAGATCTCTAGGGCGTGCTGAGCTCATGGCAATTCTTGAGCTAATCCGTTCAATATCACCCATAGGTTTTAATAACTGGCGTAACTCATCATAAGTATTCTGCTGGATAAAGCAGTCAATCGATTGATGACGACACCCAATAATCACGGGGTCACGCAACGGTTTATTAATCCAACGTCGCAACATTCTTCCACCCATACTAGTCACGGTACGATCTAGTACAGAAATCAGAGTGTTTTTGTGGCTTCCTACAAGGCTTTGTTCAAGCTCTAGATTTTTACGGGTTGCACTATCAAGAATAATCCCCTCTTCACTACGATCAACCTGTAAGCTATCAATATGTGGCAGACTTTTACACTGGGTTTCATTGATATATTGAAGCAATACTCCAGCGGCAATAATTGCTAAAGGCATATCGACACAACCATAGCCCTCAAGGTCTTTGGTTTTTAATTGCTTAATTAATAGTTGTGTTGCAGTATCTAAATCAAAATGCCAAGGGGCTCTTGACGTTAAGGCATAATGTGTCGCCACACTGGGCTTATTATCTTCTTGATAAAGTATTTCTGCTGGCTGGAGGCGATCAATCTCATTGACTAAATGCGTTGTATTGCTCAATGACTGGATAGAAAAACGACCACTACTTAAATCAACCGTTGCTAAAGCATATTGACCATTGTCTTCAGCAATAGCACATAACAAAGTGTCTTGGCGCTCATTAAGGAGAAATTCATCAGTGACGGTACCTGGAGTCAGTACTCGCATGACTTTGCGTTCAACAGGGCCTTTACTCGTCGCAGGGTCACCGACTTGCTCACAGATTGCAACAGCAACACCCATTTTCAATAAGCGGGCAAGATATTGTTCCGAAGAATGATGTGGCACACCCGCCATAGGAATGGGTTCACCTCCTGATTTCCCTCGTGCTGTCAGAGTAATATCAAGTAGCTCCGCAGCTCGCTTAGCATCATCAAAGAACAACTCATAAAAGTCGCCCATTCGATAAAGAAGGAGTGTGTCAGGGTAGTCTGCTTTGATGCGCAAAAACTGCTGCATCATTGGGGTATGATTGCTATTAGCCATAACACGAAATGTAGCAGAATACGGGGCTATTTAAAACCCAATTACATCGGCAAACGTATTTTTACTCGCGCACCCACCTGTGGTGAGACTAATAATTCAATACTACCACCCGCAGCCTCTACAATTTCAGTACAGACAGCAAGACCAATACCCTGTCCTTCGGTTTTACTATCCGCTCGAATACCACGTTTCAGTAGTTTTGCAGGATTACTATCTGGAAACCCCAGACCATCATCATCGATATTAACAATAACGTGACTATTATCTGGCTGAATATTGACTTCGACAAGATGCTCACAGAACCGACAGGCATTATTTAATAGGTTGCCAAAGAGTTCAAGCAAGTCTTCATCATTAACACGCACTTTAATATCACTCTCAACCCTGATATCAATATCAAATACCTTAGTATGATGTACTTTTAGTAGAGACTCCTTGAGGCGCACTAACACAAGACGCAAGGAGGTTGGTGCAACCATTAAATGCTGGTTAGTGACAACTGCACGACGTAGCTGATAATAAACTATCTTTTTCATACTCTCTAGTTGATTTGCAATCCCCTTAAAAGCTTTATCTTTTTTCTCAATCGTTATTTTATCCTGCTCTATATAGCCCTGTATCGCAGACAATGGTGTTTTTAAACTATGTGCAAGATCATCTAATGCATCACGATAGCGACGTTTTTGCCCAACTTCAGATTGTAATAAAGCATTAATGGTACATTTCAGAGGTTTAATTTCACTAGGATAGTTATTAACTATCGTCTCTTGCTCACCTAATTCTAAGCGCTTTATTTCTCGCTCAAAGTCTTTGATAGGAGATATTACCCAATAACTTGTTGCTAGTTGAGCAAGTAAGACCAAGAAAGCCGACAGAACGAACAGAATTGTAAGCATTCGATAAGTTTCAGGTTCAGACATTATTGACCGACCCGCCCTTGCAATAACTAACTGATAGTTTCCTTGTATACTTTTGAACCCCATAGCATAAACAATTTGCTGTTTCTTTTCACTTGTTTCACTTCTATTATTCCCACTGCCCTGCTTACTTGGCCTCATTCTTCTGATTAGCTTCTCACTAGGAGCTGCAGTAATATCATAAATATCGGGAGTTAAGTCTAGCTTTGTAAAGGTCTCCTTATTTATATCTAAATTTGAATCAAGACTAGACCAGCGAACAACCTGAGAATTAGTGTTCTGAAGATAGGCAACCATACCAGTAGATGACTCACGAAAGCCATTTCTCTGGAAAAAACGCTCTAATAACTCACTATTTTCTTTCTGAACTTTAAACCGCCCTTTTTCATAATTAAAATAACCCATTAAATCAAAACCAATCTCTCGTAAATCTTCCTGTTCATTTTCTAGCTCTTGATTTGAAACAAACATCACTAGCAATACACCCAGTATAAATATACTGACTACAATAATGGTAAATGCACTGATTAACTGACGAGCTCGAAGTGAATTCATAATCATCTCCCCTACCTACCTTTATTTTATTTCTTGTTCAATATTTTCAAGAGGAGACAAAACCCAATAACTTGCAACAAAGTAAGTAAATATCATCAAGATAAGAAGTAGTGTAAAAATAAATATAAGCAGTTGATAATCCTCATATTTATACATTTTTATTCAACTCACCCTTACAGT
>JAGLEV010000095.1 GCA_023144895.1 Thiotrichaceae bacterium | reverse complement strand
TAACATAAACAATCTGTAGCTTCTTTTCACTTTCTTCACTGCTATTACTCCCTGTATGACGACTTATTCGGTATCATCCTTTTGATCAGCTTCTCACTAAGAGCGATACTAATATCATAAGTATCAGGAATTAAGTCTAACTTCTTACGAGTGCCCTTCTTTATATCTAAATTTACATTAAGACTAGACTAGCGAATAAGCTGAGCATTGGTGTTTTGAATATAGGCAACCATACCACTAGATGACTCACGAAAACCATTTCTCTGAAAAAAATGCTCTAAGTTTCCACTATTTCCATCATGAATCTTAAACCACCTGCTTCATAATTAAAATAACTCATTAAATCAAAAGTAATATTTTGTCAGTTTTCCTGTTCATTTTCTAGCTCTTAGTTTGATACAGACATCACTAGCAATAGACCGAGTATAAAAGCACTGATTACAGTCATTACACATTCTAGCTCTTAGTTTGATACAGACATCACTAGCAATAGACCGAGCATAAAAGCACTGATTACAGTCATTACACATGAGCTAATGAGTTCGAAGTGCATTCATGTAGAATTAGTCCTCTTCAAAGTAAAGCGATAGCCACGACCCCGTAAGGTTTCAATAGGCTTTAAGGTATTATTAGGATCAAGTTTAATCCGCAAACGCCGAATAAAGACCTCAATCACATTAGAATCTCTATCTGAATCATCATCATACATTTTTTCGGTTAACTCACTTTTTGAGATAACTTTACCCGCATGAAGCATAAGGTGCTCAATAACCTTATATTCAAAAGCCGTCAATGCAACTTCTTTTTCTTCAAGGTAAATACGTTGTTCAGATGTATTAAGCTTTATAACACCACAAATCATTTCTGAGGCAGCCCAGCGACCTGTTCTTCTTAAGAGAGCTCGCACCCGCGCTAAAAGCTCTTCAGCATGAACGGGTTTTCCTACATAGTCATCAGCACCAGCTTCTAACCCTTCCACCTTTTGTTTCCAGCCATTACGTGCGGTTAATATGAGTATAGGATAATTTAACCCCTTTGCTCTAACATTTTTGATTATATCTATACCATTAATTTCAGGTAGACCTAAATCAATGATTGCAACATCAATAGGGTAGTCCATCGCAAAATGCAGTCCCATTTTTCCATCAGCAGCAGTATCAACAACAAAGCCCGCTTGTTTTAATTTTTCTTTAAGTTGTTCACGTAGATCACTATCATCTTCTACAATTAATATTCTCATCTAATCCGACCTAGGGGGAGTTGTGAAAGGTTTTTTACCAAGGAGTTTTTACTAATTAAAATGAGGTGGATAACCTACGCTCACTTATAAAGTAAGTAACATCATAAGGCAAGAATAAAGTCACAGAAAAAACAGTCATTTAAAAATAAAACATGCTAAACAACGATATAATACTAACAGGATTCATCTATTTAAAATTGTTATGAATTTATTATGCCCTGCTATTTGTGATCTTCTATTTGTGATCTTCTATGACAGCAGTCTTGGAAGGCTACTGTACCAACATTGGGAGTCACTGTGCAAGAAAAACAAGCACTCCTTATTAAATAATGCAATGAGACCTTGTAGAGTCATTACCCTACAAGATCTCATGGAACTTCTAATGACAGCGGTAAGCTACCATTAAACGCACCTTAAATATGAGATACTATCACTCGCACTGTACCTTGATTTTCATAAAGTCACCTGCCTTACTTAGAAAACGAACATGATGACAATCTTTGTGTTCTGCAATTTTTTGCTTTTTTACTGAAAGTATATCCCCCTTATATTTATGCTTAACCGCCATAATAACTTCTAGCTTAGATAGTGGCCCATTAGGATCTAACTTATCTTTTTTTGCTATCGTAAAAGAATTATCAGACTTGGATACTGCGAGTGCTGATACTGAATAACTTGTGGCTACTATTGCGGAAATCACCAATACTGTCGCTGATAGTGCGGGTGTGCATCTCTTCCGTAAATTCATAATTTACTCCACTTTTTTCTAGTTAATTACTATTTTATAATATAATGAAAATCTTAAAGTTAAGCCGTAAGATGCTAACCATTAAGACAAAGATATTGTTTAGGCTCATCGTCATCATTAGTAGTAAAGAAAAATCGCACAGGACAGATCATATAATTCAAATCGTTTATTAGAAAAATAAGATAATTACGCCTATTTTACTACGGCCCCTAGGTAGTAAAAAATAGAACTTATTTATTCTTGATAAATAGTATTTTAGTTAAGGATTTTCGATCAGTCTCTTGAATTCAACCAGTAAAAGATGACTTTTCCTCCTGCTATAAAAATAATCAATAGACCCTGTCTGATTATATTCATAGCAAAAACAAAAGCAATCCCTTTCGCCAAAAACGATTGAGACTCGATCATACTTTCCTTAGATAGCCCGTTTAATTATTCTAGACACTATGTACAAAAAACGACACAGGGCACATAAAACAACTTAATGTGATTTATACCAATAGAAAGCTTAATTGCCCATTAACACAGTGCATAATGCATACAATATAAATGAAATATTAGACTTTCATGACGCTAATAAATACACGACTAACAGAGCATGAAAAGACCTGCCTTTCACTTAACAGACTCATTAGATATATTTATTATCAGTAAGATAGAATAAAACTAGAGAATCTAGTTTTATAGAAAATTCAGTAAAAACACAACAAGAAGCACTGACCTAAAAACTGCTATATTTATTTTACTACACTCTTAGAAATAACAGGAAGACCACTAAATATAGTAGGTCAATAATGACCTACTTCGCCTCTTTACTTCGATAGACACCCCATATCGATCTTTAACCTGCTTGATTCTCCACCACGCTGTGCAAAAAAGAAGCCACTTAATAAAGCAAAAAATAGAATATTAAAGGAATCATGCATATTAAACTCAAGTATTGAATGTAACAAAATAATAACTAAACTAATGCCTGCTGCTTGCTTAAAGCGTACACCACTATGAGTCTCAGCTGCTAATATACGCCAGCGAGTTATGAACAGTATAAAGAATGAAATCAACCCTATAACACCTATAATGCCTGTTTCAAAAATCAGCTCAATATAATCATTATGCGCATGGTTAATAAATCCAGCTTGCTCTATTGGTTGAAATATTTTATAGACATAAGGAAAAGTTCCTGGTCCACTACCTAAAGGGAAGAAGCTTTGAATACCTTCCCAGCTATTAGAGAAGATAGTCCAACGCCCATCAACAAAGGGGTTTTCCTTTAGGAATCGATTGATAATAGGGGCAATATCCAACACCATCATCAAAATTCCTAACCCTACTGCGAGAATAACCACTAAAAGCATGTAACTAAATTTTTTGCGATGAGTAAAACGCTTATAAGACAAGAAAATTGCAATGAATGCTAAAGCAATTCCTGCTCTAGAACCTGAGAATATAGCGGACATAAATAATAGTATAATCAATGTACTATAAGCCATTATATACAATATACGACGTGATGATTTTGATCTACGACGACGCTTACTTCTTTTTTTCTTACCACCAAGCTGCTTAAATAAAAGCACCATTACAAAAGGAATAGCGATTGCCATTAATAATGAAAAGTGATCAGGGTTAGGGTAAGTTCCCAATGCCATGCTGTCTTTTAAACGAGGAATACCAAAGAAAAAATATTCATTTTGACTACCAAACTGAATCACAGCGAGACAAGCCTCTCCACCTGCTATTGCAACAAAAACATACAACATCCAGTGTTGCATATTCTGCTTAAAACTCGCCATCACCATAAATAATGCTAATGGGGGAAACAGTGCATAGAAGCTATATTCTGTTTGATAAGGTATCAATGATAAAGAGTAATATTCTGGTTCAATATTGTAGTTTTGAAACAACCACTGATTAACCTGTGAATACACATCATGCCCTGGAAGACTTTGCCACCATGACAAGGATATGGGAATTAAATAAACTAATGGGGTAACAATAATGAGTAACAATAACCACCATGTTCCACGGCTCAGGTGATCATATTTAGACTGTGTCAAAAAGTAGATAAAGAGGATGGCTAAACCTAAGGCATAGGCATAGGGATTAACGAGTAGGCGCTGTACTCCTCCAGCAATAGGATATAAAAGCAACAACACAACAGCGAACGAAAATAGAATATAAGAGGTTATTTTAGCGATCATTTTGTTATACAAACTCAGAAAGTCTCAGAACAAGCCATAAGTACTTATTGAAATAATAGGATTCTATTATGCTATAAAATTTAGCAACATAAAAAAGCCACGTCCTTATAAAAACACGTTCAAATACTATTAAATAAAATTCAATAATTTACGAATGGTACTGAATGTGTTGCACAATTAATAAAACAACTCATGAAAAATACCAAACTATATTCGATACTTATTGTATTTAGCCAGATAGAAGGATAGGGCATAATAGAGAATGGCATGAAGTGCTAATTAATTTAGCACTCTTGTAAACTGTCACTTCGCAATATACAGTAGGGATGCATTAGGGCTAAAAACAAACATATTCTAGTTAAAAATTTAAATTCACAACCCTAAATTATAAAAATAAAGAGCAGACTAATAGGCTACCTACATCGTCACTTTACTCTAAATAATGATCGAGTAGATGACAACCCGAGGAGAGGGAATGAGCAACCATATATTTTCAAGTCGGCTGTTAATCTTATTTTGTTTTTTTTTGCTTTTAAGCGGTATTGTTCAAGCAAAAGATACAGATAAAGAGACAATAAAAACGACTAAGATTGACTTAAAAGAAATAAAAACAAGAGGGGTACTAAGAATTCTAGTCCCTTCTAATTTAGAAGGTGGACTTTTTCTACCACGCTATGGCTCGCCTGTTAATCAACAACAAGAGGTCGCACGAAAGTTTAGTGATCATCTAGGACTGAAAAGCACTGTAGTACCTGTTTTCTCCATTAAAGAAATGTTCTCTGCCCTTAGTAATGGACGTGGTGACATCATTGCTGCCAATATTACTATTACCCCCAAACGTAAAAAATATCTCAATTTCAGCCTACCCATTGAGCATGTCCATGAAGTATTACTAGGCTCTAGCAATAACAAACAACTCACTAAGAAGAGCCTTAATGGTAAGACCTTACTCGTCAATCCCTCAACCTCATTCTGGGAAACAGCTCAAGCCTTAAAAAAGCGCTATCCTAAATTACAAATCATTAAACAAAATGACTCACTACAAGATGAAGAGGCATTAGACCTTATTTCCTCAGGTGAATACGATTTTACGATTCGTGATAGTAATATTTCAACAATGTATTTGTCTTACCGTAATGATATTAAAATAATTCGTCGCTTTAAAAATGAAAAAGCGATTGCTTGGGGCTTGCGTCTAAACGCTCCTAACCTTAAAGAAGCATTAGACACCTACCTAACAAGTATCAAGCTATCAAAAATACACAATGAATCTAGCTTTGGAGACCTTGATGCCATTAAAAAACGGGGTGTACTACGCGTACTCTTAAAAAACAATTCAGCCTCCTACTTCTTTTGGCGAGGTCAGTTAATGGGTTTTGAGTATGAGATGGCAAAAGCTTATGCGAAACATCTTGGTGTAAAACTTGCGGTGATTGTGCCGCCTAATAATTCTCTGATGCTAAGCTGGTTAAAAGAAGGTCGTGCTGACTTTGCAGCAGGCTTCCTTACCTACAATGAAAGCTGGTTAGATCATAAGCTAGTTGCCTCAACCCCTTATCATAGTGCAACACAGCATCTTGTTGTTAATAAGAACAATAACGCTATCAAAACACCCAGCGACCTTAAATCATTAACGGTCGTGATTCATCGATCCAGTCAATATTGGACAACATTGAAACAATTACAAAGTACAGGTATTAAAATAATACTTAAACTTGCCCCTGAAGAGATCAGTGTAGAGGAAATATTAGAAAAAGTGGCTTCAGGTGAGTATCCTGCAACCTTAGTCGATGAGCATTTGCTGGGCATTGAGTTGAATAGTGGTGCAAAACTTAAATCCGCCTTTTCACTAGATAAAATCTATAACCACAGTCTTGCTATTCGAGAGGGAAATACGACCTTACTAAAAAGCTTAAATGACTATATTAAAAAGAAAAAAGAGAGCAAACATTACCGTACTTTATACAATAAATATTTTATCAATGAAAAATCTATTTCTCTTCTACAAAAATCTCGACTAAAAGAAGTGAATGGTAAAAAGCGTTTAAGCCGATATGACAAACTAGTAAAAAAATATTCACAACGTTATGGCTTTGACTGGCGTTTAATTACGGCACAAATGTATAGTGAAAGTCGTTTTCAAGAAGATGCACACTCTCATGCTGGTGCGATTGGCTTAATGCAGGTAATGAAAAACACAGGGAAACAACTAAACCTCAATGCACTTCATAAACCTGATGTGAATATTCATGCAGGTGTTAAATATATGCATTGGTTATCCAAGCGCTTTAATCCTGAATTACCCATTGCGGATAGAATGTGGTTTACCCTTGCCTCCTATAATGCGGGTTTAGGGCATGTATTAGATGCAAAACGTTTGGCGGAAAAACAGGGCTTAAACCCTAATCGTTGGTTTGATAATGTTGAAAAAGCTATGTTGATGTTATCAAAACGTCAATATTATCAAAAATCACGTTATGGTTATGTGCGTGGTAGAGAACCTGTTGGCTATGTTCGTAAAATAAAAGCACTGTATGAAAATTATTTGAATATTGTGAAAGAGCAGATTGCAGTAACGCCACAATAGGTTAGGCTAATAGAGCAAGGTGATAAAATAAAATCACCCTGCTAGATTTAAATACAGTCACTACATGGTGAGCAATACAGAACCCCAAGTAAAACCACCACCAAAACCTTCTAATAATACATTTTCACCTGACTTAATACGACCATCACGAACAGCAACATCTAATGCCAAAGGAATCGATGCTCCTGAAGTATTACCATGTTGATCCACAGTAACCACCACATGATCAGATGACATTTTTAGCTTTTTAGCCGTGGCATTAATAATGCGAATATTAGCCTGATGTGGCACCAACCAATGAACATCTGATTTTTGCATATTATTAGCCACTAAAGTCTCATCAACAATACGACCCAAAGTTTTCACTGCCATTCTAAAGACTTCATTACCACGCATAGTAATATGGGCTTCATTCTCTAAACTACCATAGCCTTTAGAAATACCTGCATCAACTTTCAATAAATCTTGATAAGCACCATCAGCATGTAAGTGTGTTGATAAAATACCAGGCTCTTCACTCGCTTCAAGCACTACTGCACCCGCACCATCACCAAATAAGATACAGGTTGAACGATCAGTCCAATCAACAATTTTTGATAAAGTCTCAGCACCAACAACTAATGCACATTGATGTGTACCACTTTTAATAAATTTATCAGCAATTGCCAAAGCATAAACAAAGCCTGTACACACGGCTTGCACATCAAATGCTGCACAGCCATGAATATCAAGACGTTGCTGTAGCAAACAAGCTGTACTAGGAAAAATAAGATCAGGCGTTGTGGTAGCAACAATAATTAAATCAACATCAGCTGTTGTTTTTCCTGCCATTTCCAACGCTCTTCTAGAAGCTTGCTCAGCAAGATCACTGGTGGTTTCATCGACAACAACATGACGTTTATGGATACCTGTGCGTTCAATAATCCAGTCACTTGAGGTATCAACCATTTTCTCCAAATCTTCATTGGTAATGATTTTTTCGGGCAAATAGCTACCAGTGCCAGTAATTTTTGAATACATTTATTATCCTTATTTTTAAATTAAATGGAGAATTTAAATTCGGTGTGCAAATACCAACAAGATTACAAAAGCTCTTCTAGCTTCTTCTTAATGGTCTCTGGTACATTGGCAATCGCCTCAGAACGGGCAATACTAATCGCATGAGCATAACCAATACTATCCATTCCACCATGACTTTTAATCACAGTTCCTTGCAGACCTAAGAAGCTTGCACCATTATAACGTCGTGGATCAAAGCGATGACTAAACCCCTTTAATACAGGATAACAGATGAATGCGGCTATTTTAGTAAAGATATTCGCTTTAAAGCTAGTTTTCAACTCATGTGAAAACATTCTTGCCACACCTTCAACAGTCTTCAAAGTAATATTACCAACAAACCCATCACAAACAATCACATCAACATCGCCATGAAAAATATCATCACCTTCAACATAACCGATATAGTTTAAACCTTTCGCTTTCTTTAACAAGGCATCACTTGCCTTAACTTGCTCATTACCCTTAATTTCTTCTGCACCAACATTTAACAACCCCAAACGAGGGGGAAACTCTCTATTATCGATAGATTGAGCAAGAATAGAGCCCATCACTGCAAATTGATACAAATGCTCTGCTTTACAGTCAACATTAGCACCAAGATCAAGAAGATGAGTATGTCCATTAGACTTAGGGAGCGTTGAACAAATAGCAGGACGATCAACACCAGGCAACATTTTTAGAACAAAACGTGCTGTTGCCATTAAAGCCCCAGTATTACCCGCACTAACAGCGGCATCAACCCTACCCTCTTTAATAAGATTAATAGCTACTCGCATAGAGGAGTCTTTTTTCTTTCGTAATGCGAGTGCAGGAGATTCGCCCATTTCAACTTCCTGAGAAGCATGATGAACTTGCAAACGTTCGCTAGGCTCTGCACTAGATTCTTTGAGTTGAGCTAAGATTTTCTGTTCATCACCGACTAAGACAAGAGCCAGATCAGAATGCTTACTAAGTGCCGTTAAAGCAGCAGGAACAACAACGCTTAAACCATGATCGCCACCCATTGCGTCAAGGCTAACACGGATAATTTTACCCACTTTAGACACCCCAAAATTTCTTTTCAACTTGACACCTTAGATAAGGCAGTCAACAGAGGTAACTAAATTTAAGCTTCCCCTTAAAACAAAAAAACGCGGAACTAGGCCGCGAATTTTATACATTTAAATCTTTAAAAAGAAACTATTCGTCATCTTCTTCAACTACTGAGGCAATTATCTGACGACCTTTATAGAAACCATCTGCCGTCATGTGGTGACGTAAATGTGTCTCACCTGATGTAGGATCAATCGATAAAGTTGCTGCTTGCAACGAATCATGTGAACGACGCATACCACGACGTGAACGTGTTTTTTTACTTTTCTGAACAGCCATTATTACTTACTCCAATATTCAATCTTTTAAATCTTTCAACGCGGCAAAAGGGTTTTCCTTTTCTTCTGTCTCTGATTCGATAATCTCATCTTCTGGCAATGCCTCTATTAAAGGTCGAGAAGGTTCACAATCTTCATGCATTGTTGACAAAGGTAAAGCCAACAATAATTCATCCTCAATAAACTCTTGGATAAATAAACGATCCTCTTCAATAAGAATCACATCATGTCCAGTTTGTAAACGTTCTTCATGCCGCTGAGATTTTACCAAAACCACATGAATATCAAAAGATAGCTCATACAGCATACAGGACAAACAGCGCTGACATTGTAAATCTAGCGTCGCATCCACCTTACCCGAAATGGTCGCAAGACCTAACTCATCACGATCAAACTCAAGATTGACCTTGACCTGACCTTGATCACTACATAGCAAAGACTGCATTCGTGTTAGCTTCGTAACAGAAAGTTCGCCTGAAAGTAGTTTGCGCTGTTCGACCAATCGATAAGGATTGATCTCTACGGGTAATCGAATAGACATAAGCGGGGCATTATAGAAGCTTAGATGCTCTAATGTAAAGCATTAGACTTCATCAAGGCGAAATGAGCCACCTCTACACAATCTTTGCAAACAAATTCTATAAGAAAACCATCAATTCCAATACAAAATACGGCATAATTATAACAATGAAAATTCGACATATTACCTCTCTATTTCCAGCACTAATGACCCTCTTGATTATCATTGCTACTTTGGTATTATTTCACCCTGTTTTCTATTGGCTCACCGTTAAGATGTCATTAGCCAATGGCTACCTACATATTTTTACTTTATTAGGGCTTATCGGCTTAGGAATCTACCGTCTATCCAAGCTAAGCCATAATCCCTTTCATTTCCCTGTATGGCATCCTGTGGCTAGTTTCATCTGGATTCCGACCACTATTCTTTATCTCTTTAATGAAGCCAATATTGGTTTTCATACTCTCTCTGCAGTACTATTTATACTTTATCTCTATGGATTATCAGGGCATTTTATTTCCAAATCACTTTGGCGCTCTATGTTACTGCCCATGGTGTTGATGATTTTAGTACTACCCTTTGAGCATTATCTCGATATTTACCTTGGCTTCCCATTACGCTTATTAAGTGCTCAATGGGCTAGCACAGTACTAGAATTCACCCAACTGCCACTGATAACGGTTGAATCCATTCTCATGGTCGATAATAAAGCGGTCATTGTGGACTTAGATTGCAGTGGACTTAATAGCCTATGGTTTGGCTTAATTTTTTACCTTTTACTCACATGGATTGAGCGTTATATCTTGAATTTACGCTGGGTCTTGATGGGTTTAACCTTGATGATATTGCTGGTGGTTGCGAATGTTTTTCGTATTGTCATCTTAGTCATGCTGGATCTTGTCTTGGGTCTGCCTGAAATTGCTCAGCGACTTCACCAATCGCTCGGTTTACTAGGATTTGTGACTTCTTGCCTGATTATTTGGTGGATGCTGTCTCACTGGGCTGATAAACATAGCCTACTTGAAACCTCCAAGAGAAAGACATCAACCAAAACTCATCCTTATGTTCCCAGCCTTCTATTCATTATTATTAGCTGTTTTGCTTTTCTTTACCAACCTTATCAAAAAACTAAGGCTGATATTGTCCAAACTCCAAACCATAAACTACAACTTCCAACACAATACCCTTTAACGACAGCAGCAATGACACAACAAGAAAAAGATTTCTTTATTTCCAATCATACTCAAGCACAAAAATATACCATTCGACTCACCGTTAAAGACAAGCCGATTATCGCTTCAATGGTTTTAGTTTGGAGTCGTGCATGGAAAACACAGCATGTCCCTGAAAACTGCTACTTGAGTCAAGGCTACACCTTATCAGACCAAGGATTATGGCATATTAACCCACAACATAATATCCGCTACTTATCATTGAACAAGACGAATAAGCAATATACGGGAGTCTACTGGTTTCAATCCATTGACCGTAGCACACCCGACTATTCATCCCGTGTAATGGATAATTTATTACACTCTAAGCGTGAATGGGTCATGGTTTCCATTTTATGGAATCAACCCGTGACACCTGATGAAATCACTGCATTTATAATAAAATTAAAACAATCGATAGAGAATCAATTCCATGAAAGTTAATAAAGAAACCATCAAGCGGCGCTCTGGCTATTCTCTCTTTTGGGCATGGCATTTGATTTATACTGTATTAATGGTTGCCTTAATCATTCCAGAACTCATATGGCCACTATTGCTATCAGTCACTTCCTCATCAGCACCGTGGCACTATATTATTTATGTCATTATATTACTGTTGCTACCCTTGGTATCCATTGTATTCGGTATCACTATTTTTCGTGGCAACTTTCGCAACCTACTGAAGTATTTTTATGGCTTTGAAATGCCGTTATTATTCTTTGTGTTATTGCGCATGATGACTTTTAGAGATGCTAATACAGGGATTGATTGGCTTATTATTAACATCGCTATTGCCCTTGCAGCATGGTTTACATTGCTTTATTTTCAGAATAAAAACAATAAATTGCTGGTGCTAGAAAACAATCTTCTCGCCATCATAGGTTCCACCATTATTGCTATAGTCGGCTTATACTTTGGTATTGCTCTACTCATCCTTATGATTCCATTGGTTGTTGAGTTTATCAAAGATATTTACACTCTAGCCTTACGGGTCGATCTTCGAGATATCTTCGAGTTTTTCATTAATCCAATCATGTGGCTGGGCGTTAGCTTTATCCTCTTCACCATGACTCTCTTCTTTGCACTACCTATCATCATGATTCGTCTCTATTTAGGGCAATTCATGACACGACTCCCAACATTGTTAACCCCGACTAGAATAGCTATTGTCATCAGCATAGTGGTCATTAATAGTATTGGACTGAGCTATTTTAGTCAGCAACCACAACACACAGCTTTTGCCTTACTTGATAAAAAAATAGAGACGCAAGAAGATCAGAAAAAACTATTACAGCAGTCAGACCTTATCAAAACAGGTCTACTGAATGCCTACCTTGCTCGCTATCGCTATCTATCCACAACAGGCTTGAGCCAACGAGTAAAAAGCAACTACCAAAACACTTTTGGTCTCAAAGAAAGTGCAGCAATCCCACAAACACTATTCAATGCCTTCATTTCTCCATTTTTATACCAAGGCGAGAATTGGGATGATATTGAAAAAGCAGAAAAGTACTATACGATGTTTTTTGATACTCCCATACAGAAAGCGGAACGAGAAAAAATTATTGAAGCGGTAAAACATAATTGGGAGCACACTATCGGCAATGAAGCAGGTTTATTAGATGCCGCAAATCACTATGTTCACTTGAAGCAACAGTTCATTGATATTAAAGAAGACTCAGGTATTGCTACTGTCACGCTTTCACAAACACTAGAAAATATTACCTTCCAACGACAAGAAGCCGTGATCCACTTTAGTTTGTCAGAAGATGCTGTTCTAACGGGTGTATGGCTTAGTGATAATAAAATACAGCCAAAAAAGTACCCCTATGTATTAGCGCCCAAAGGTGCAGCTCAAGCGGTTTATAAAGCGGAAGTCAATCGTCGAGTTGACCCTGCCTTGTTAGAAAAAGTAGGACCTTATCAATATCGCCTACGGGTGTATCCTGTGCCTGCTAAAACAGAAGGTAAAAAAACACAACCAATGTATATGCGTTTGGAATACCAAACAGTGGTAGGAAAAAATAAGCAATGGCACTTACCCAAGCTATTAGAAAAGCGTAATTTATTTTGGGATCAAAAAACAGAATATTTTATCAATGCTGAAGTGGTAGAAAAAGAAAAGATGACACCATGGTTTCCTGAAGTACTGCCCGCACCGACTAAGCAAGTGACATCACTGAGCTATCAACAAGATAATCAACATATTGTTGCTGTTCCTCGCAAGAGTCGCCAAGGTACAACAGTAAATAAAGGGAAGTTTGCTGTTTTGATTGATGGTTCTTACAGTATGAATCAGCATCGACAAGAATTACTTAAAATCACACAATCATTAGGTGACAATTATAGCCTCTACTTCTGCCAGCAAGACTGTAAGCGCTTGAGTCAACCGATAAATCTAGAAAAATATTCATTATTTGGTCATCAGCAGACAAGTGATCACCTTGCTGCTTTTAGTCAACTCAGTGAAGCCAATCAATATCAATCAGTCTTTGTACTGACGGATGATGGAAGCTATGAAATTGTCGTTAAAACAGATACCGAAGCGATCAAGCTAACCTCTCCTGTGTGGCTGGTGCATTTAGGCGATACTGTACCCTATGCCTATGATGACAAGGTGCTTGATCTGCTCTATCAATCAAAAGGTGGGATTGCTCACTCACTAGAGGATGCATTATTCCGCTATGATCTTGGAATTCGTGGGTTGACACATCCCTGTGGCAATACCTCGGTACTATCAATCACTCAGGAGACTATTTGGCTTGCTATTGATGATCCTAAAGAAAACTGCCAAAACGAGCACAACCCCGCATTAGAGAAAATAGCCACAGCACAGAAAATCAAACATTTGATTAAGACGATGGATACTAAACAGCTCGATAATCTGGATACTATTCATCATTTAGCCAAGTCACAGGGTATTGTGACGCACTATTCTTCTATGTTAGTACTGATTAATGAACGCCAGAAAAAAGCTTTGAAAAAGGCAGAGGAAGGTGATGATCGCTTTGATCGTGAAATTGAAACTGGCAAACAAGATACAACAAAGCCACAAGATCCCTTTGCCCTACCTTCTGTTCCAGAGCCTGAAGAATGGGCATTGATGATTATTACTGGAATATTCTTAACTATTGCCTTAATAAGAAGACGTCGGTTAAATAGCTGACCAAAACACTTATGTTTTCTGTAGTTGTATAACCATATAATATTTTGGTAGGAGTTCATGACGATCGATTCTCTCAGCCATCGCTTTAAATATCTTCTTAGCGATGGAGAAAAATCGGTTAGGCACTCATTGCCTACATGAGAAAACTGACCATCCTCAATATCATAGTGAAAAATGATATGGTCTGGGATGGTCTGGGATGAGAAATTAGCATAATATTCTTGACTTTTAACCACAGTCACGTATTAGCTTAGTTTTTATTCTATGACTGAATTTCACTCTTCCCATGGGTTTAACAGCTCTACTAAACTGGCTTCCATATCTGATGTATTTCTTGTCGCAACAGTACAATGATGAACAAGAGCAGAGACTGCAATAAGCCCATCAATAGTTGGCATTTTTTGACCTGATTTTTCTGCTATCCCCTGAACTTCC
>JAGLEV010000094.1 GCA_023144895.1 Thiotrichaceae bacterium | reverse complement strand
ATAACCAAGCGGGTCTTGACACCTACACGCAACGAGAAACCAAGCCATATATTACCTACATTTATAAAAAAAGCACGCTACCGCCCTACCAATTCCATTTAGTATCTTCTAAAAAACAAGCATGATAACCTAGGCTCTTAAAAAATATTTTGATAACAACTTTTTGTTAATCAAAGATGAAATATTACTCCAAGAAATAATCCATATTTACTTTACTTAATTGAAAAAATAAAGTTTTCAACTCTATAGTGACAAATCTATCTAAACCACTTTATTGCCTTCATTTAATGAGAAATCAACCTTGCGATATTATTTAAATATACAATAACTTCACCTTTATAGTTTTGAAATACAGCTTCCAAACCAGAAAAAGATTATTATTTTTTCACCTTTTTTAAAAATAGTCAAGATCTATTACCATTCCAGCCAGTTCAATACCCAAATGGATCTGTTGACCAACCATCAACGCCTTCTTTTAACAAAAGAAATAGATAATGAAGAAATAACGATTCGTCCACATCTTTCATTTTACCGATTATTTTTTTGTCTACTTATTGATGGTCTATCAGCAGTTCCCGTTATAGCAAGATAGTTGCAATCTCTTAGCAACATAAAATCAAGATCTTAACCATCAATCGCCATCAATTTATTTTATACAGTGTAACCTTGATTACTTAGCTGCTCTTCTGCATAAACATCTTTATTTGGCTTGGACATTATTAAATACATTTACTTGTCTCAGTACTCACCTCTGTGCCCTATCCCTTAATAAACAATAATGTAACATGATTTTATAATGAATTGCAGATCTATTTTTCAAGCTGAGTAGTTACAGAAGCATTATAACTAACACTAAATAAGGGTGACTTCTAAATAATGTTATACACTTTAAAACTGTACACCAAATTGATTAATTTTATTCCAAAATGCCTGCCATTAATTCGTTGTGGTAGTGGTTATATTTTGACTGCTATTGATATATTGTAGTTATAAATAAAGAGTTTGGTTACCATATGGTGCCAAACCACTTTTTTAGAAAAAGATAACGGTTTTCGCACATAGCGTGAAATCCTTTGGCGTAAAGTGTTATTCCAGCGCTCAATATGAGCCGTCTCTCCCGTCTCCTTTCAATAAAGGTTAACCCTTGAAGATGATGGGCGTTGCAAAGGGAATGCCTGACCTCTAATACCTTTTCGTATTACACCAAATCACGCTATTTTGCTAATACAGGTGGCAATAATGACTGTGGTGGACAGCCTTTTAAAAGCTTGTTTGATACACTACAAGCCTCTGCTAAAGCAGCCCAAGATCAATCGCTCAATCAAGATGCGCTTGACACTTACCTAAAAACAAATCTATGGGATAAAGCAGGTTTAGGTGAGCAATACTTACTGAAAATTCAAGCTATGATGCACGCTCAGAAAATGGGTAAAGTAGAAAATGGCTGGCATATACTTCCGTGTTCATATTTTAGAGCGAGAAAAATCAAGAGCTATAAAAAATTGGGCGGTTAAAAAAGAAGACATAGGGTTCTCAACTTATACACTAGACGAGTTTAGCGCAATAAGAGATAACGATTGGCTAGTTGTCTCTTATTCTTATGCCGCAACGCTAGATTATCGCAATTATTTTGACATGATGGGTATTCCTTATAGTCAGAAAGCCCGTGATCAAATAGCTAGTTTTGGATTTGAGGTTGTGCCTAATGTATTGTTTGTCTCTACCGACAAGGGATATTGCAGTAGTGATGCGTATGGTTCGTTGTTTGAACGACCATCATTACCGATTGATGGGGTTGAAGCTTATTTATATTAGAAAAAATGATTAAGTGCAGCTTCCATTACCCCCGCCTAATCCACCACAGACAATAGAATAATCAGAAAGGGCTTTTTGCTTATTAACTACATGCTTTATTTGTCCTCGTTATACGCTTCATCGAGGCAACGGAGATTATGGGCAATTATATATTGACTTGAATAAGTCTTTAGGACACCATGTATTAAAGTGACATAAAGACACAAATGGAGAAATATCATGTTCGGACTCAATTATTTTAAAGCAGATTCATCAACCTTCGTGATTAAAACGGTCAAGGGAGAGGTTCGCCAACAGGGTAAAGGGCTGAGTTTTTTCTACAATGCAACCGTTTCATCTATTGCAACCTTGCCTGTCAATGTGCAAGAAAGCCCGTTTATATTTAATCTAAAAACTGCTGATTTTCAAGCATTAACAGTGCAAGGGCAATTAGCTTACCAAATATCTGAGCCGCTTAAAATGGCAGAAATGATGAATTTCACGCTTAAAAAAGACGGTGTAAATTATGCCTCAGAAGATCCCTTAAAATTATCAGATCGGGTGATTCGTGTGGTTCAGGCAATGGTGCAAAATAAGATTCAACAAAGCACTTTGCGTCAAGCGTTG
>JAGLEV010000093.1 GCA_023144895.1 Thiotrichaceae bacterium | reverse complement strand
AAACGAAAACGCAATAGAGCCTACGATGGCAGAACGCCAAAATAGCTCCCATCCTTGATAGTCAGTCAGCCATGTTGTTGCTAGATAGTAGCTAATAGCAAAACTAGCCAGTGAGGAAAAAGCAATAATTATTGCCTTCTCTATTGTGGAAAAACGACCGCTATCTTTGTCATTGTAATTTTTTAATAACTCAAGCCCACGTTCTACCGAAGCTTCTGAGCGCAATAAAATCAAAGGTGCTGCCATTGCCGCAAGATATAACCACCATTGATAATCAAAGTGATAGGCAAGCCAAGCGTAAAGCACCAACACAAACAGTGTTTCACATACCGCTAATACAGAATACTGCCCCACAGCGATGGAGGCATCGGTTGAATATAGCACCCATTTTTTCTGGGAGGAGTCATTAGTCATAAGTAGTGGCTTAATAGGGTGTGGGGATAAATATCATTAGGGAATAATGAATTACTGCCACTATCTTAATACAACACTACATGTATTGAAAATCTAAACTAACCGTACTATTCCTGCCTTTAGATATCCCTTTAAATAAAATGATTATAATCATCTGATATTTTTCTCTAAGATAGAACCATAAACAATTGTTTTTCAAAGAGATGGATCTTGTGGAGTGCCCTTTGATACTAAATAGGATATTGAACACAGAATGACATTTTTTTTTGAAGGCGATCATCTGCGTATTGATATTCAAGATAAGTTTCTCTAAAGCCAGCTAAAAGCATTCCAGCATCAAACACATGGATAACAAATGATCAATCGATAAAGAAAGTGATAACACTACACAAGCCAACTCAAATTGGTATACTCTTTGCCCCATAACAAACTAAGACATACCATGCACATTACTATTAATGGCGATAGCCGTACTATCACTGATAGCATACCTCTTAGTGAGCTGGTCAAATCTTTAAATCTTGAGGGCAAGCGCTTTGCCATTGAGATCAATAAAACCTTAATTCCTCGTAGTCAATATACAAAAACAGTATTGAATGCGGATGATAAAATTGAAATAGTAGGAGCCATCGGTGGCGGATAAATCAGACGATACACTCATAATAGCAGGTCACACTTTCCACTCACGCTTATTAACAGGGACGGGAAAGTTTAAAGATATGGCAGAAACACAGGCGGCAACAGAAGCCAGTGGTGCAGAAGTTGTCACCATTGCGATTCGTCGTAGCAACATTGGACAAAATCCTGATGAGCCTAATTTACTGGATGTGATTTCTCCTGATAAATACACCTTATTACCTAATACAGCAGGTTGCTATACCGTTGATGATGCAGTACGCACTTGTCAATTAGCACGAGAGCTATTAGATGGGCACACACTCGTAAAACTAGAAGTTTTAGGTGATAAAAAGACCCTATTCCCCAATGTCATTGATACCATTACTGCGGCTAAAATCTTAGTTGATGATGGCTTTGATGTCATGGTTTATACCAATGATGACCCCTTAATTGCTAAACAACTCGAAGAGATAGGCTGTGTTGCCGTCATGCCATTAGCTGCACCAATTGGCTCAGGCTTAGGTATTCGTAATCCTTACAATATTGCTGAAATCGTTGAAAATGCCAATGTACCAATCCTTGTTGATGCTGGTGTGGGTACTGCCTCTGATGCAGCAGTAGCAATGGAATTAGGTTGTGATGGCATCTTAATGAATACAGCTATTGCTGCGGCTAAAGACCCTGTACTAATGGCTTCTGCAATGAAAAATGCAGTCATTGCTGGTCGCCAAGCCTTCCTTGCTGGACGTATGCCACGCAAACGTTATGCTTCTGCTTCATCGCCAATTGATGGCCTTTTTCTATAGGATACTGGGTTGAACGATAAATATCTTCGTCGCATTCGTAGCTTTGTGTTGCGTAGTGGTCGCACAAGTCAATCACAACAAGCTGCCATTGATAAATTATGGTCAGTTTATGGTATTGAATCTACCACACAATTACTGGATTTTGATCAGCTCTTTGGTCGCTCTGCCCCAACGGTTCTAGAGGTAGGTTATGGCATGGGTGGTTCACTAGCAGAAATGGCTCAAGCAGAGCCTGATAAGAATTTTATTGGCATTGAGGTTCATCCCCCCGGTACAGGCAATTTACTCAAAATCATTGATGAGCAAGGTTTAACTAACTTGCGTTTATACAATGACGATGCAATTCCCTTTATTGAGAATAATATTCCAGAAAATTCATTGCACCGCGTTCAGCTCTACTTCCCTGATCCTTGGCACAAAAAGAAGCATAATAAACGTCGTATTGTACAGCCTGAATTTGTACAAAAAATTAGGCAACGCCTCAAAATGAATGGCTTATTTCATCTAGCAACAGACTGGGAAGCATATGCTAAACACATGTTGGATATAATGGAATCTGCTGAGGGCTTGAAGAACATCAATGATACACCCTATATGAAACGCCCTAGTTTCCGCCCTATGACCAAATTTGAAAAACGTGGTTTACGTCTTGGGCATACTATTTGGGACTTAATCTATCAACGGATGAGCTAATTATTATGCACGGCATGGTTCCCAATGACCCACAAAGTTCTGTTTCTAATGTAGAGTATGCCGTGGTCTATGCACCACGATTAAAACGTAAGCGATTTCCTTCGGCTTGTGTTGAAATCATGGCAGATCAAAATGAAGCCGTGAAAGCCGCTGACCCTAGTAAAAACCGTTATGCCGCACAAGTCCATGGGCCTTCTAAATCTTCTGAAGGTCAGTATATTTATTATTTATTACATTGGCTTTAGTCGATCAGCCTGCGCTGATTAGGCTAAAAAAATAATCATTACGTTCTATTTTTATCTTACTTTCGTTTTAAAAAATAGCACCTTTTGTCCCCCTATCGATCACGACAATAGAATAATTCTTGGGCTATCCACCTTAATCCTCTATGAGTTGACTATAAAGAATAAAAAGAATAAAAAGGATAACACCATGATAAATAATACCATATTCCCTAGAAGGGATACATTTGAACCACAGCCTCAAAGAAGAAATAGACGCAACCCTCAAACAGGAGGAGGAAGAAGAAGGAGCTTCCATAATCATAACTCGCTATTACAACTTATCCTTAAATTGATCCAATTATTACGCAGTCAACAGCAACATCAGCCCCAAGCTAAATTTCGTAGTTTTGATGGCTCTGGTAATAATGCTCGCCATCCACAGTTAGGTGCAGCGAATCGTCCGTTTAGAGACTTGGTTGGTACTAATCCTAATCGTGAACTAGGGAGCGTACAGGCACAAAGACTCGCTAGCCCAAGAGCGATTAGTAATGCCGTTGCAAAACAAACAGGATCTACAGAGAATAAAAAAGGATTGAGTGATATGTTCTGGCTGTGGGGACAGTTTCTTGATCACGATATTAATCTCACTCCCACAGATCCTAATAAACCGCATGATATTAAAGTCCCTCGAGGAGATCCACAATTTGACTCACAAGGTGCAGGTGATAAAAAAATTGGTTTTTTCCGTTCATTAACCACACCTAACCAGCAAGGTAGTTCACTCAACAACAAGATCACGGCTTATATTGATGGCTCAAATATTTATGGCTCTTCTAAGCAAGAAGCGGATAGCTTACGTAGCTTCTCTCGTGGAATGTTAAAAGAAGGAGTCAACCGACTATTACCCACTGATAATGCAGGCAACTTCATTTCTGGTGATGTTCGAGTCAATGAACATGCAGGGCTTACCGCAATGCACACCTTATGGATGAGAGAGCATAACCGTATTGCAGGACAAGTCGCTAATCGTCGCCCTCACTTAAGTGATGAAAATATATTTCAATTAGCGAGAAAACAAGTGATCGGTGAAATGCAGGCAATTACTTATAATGAGTTTATACCGAAGTTAATTGGTCGCTTGCCGCGCTATCGAGGCTATAACCGTCATCTTAGCCCACAAATTAGTAAGGCATTTGCAACCACCGCTTATCGTTTAGGGCATACCATGTTGTCTCCAACACTACTACGTCTTGATAAAAATGGTAATGAAGCACCTGAGGGACATTTATCCTTACGGAATGCTTTCTTTAAACCCGCAAATATTCGTGATCATGGTATTGATAGTATCTTACGTGGGTTTGCCTCACAAACCGCTCAGGCAGTCGATACTAAAGTCGTTGATGATGTGAGAAACTTCTTGTTTGGTGCGCCAGGATCGGGTGGATTTGATCTTGCTGCCTTAAATATACAACGAGGACGTGACCACGCAATGCCTAGCTTAAATGAAGCACGTCAATCACTAGGTTTACGTCCAATTACTAGTTTCAATGATCCTATTTGGCAAAGCGATGTGGGTGCAAAATTAGCACAGGTCTATAATCACCCGAATGAAGTTGATCTTTGGATTGGTGGCTTAGCAGAAAAAGCGAATGGAAACTCACTCGTTGGTGATACTTTTAAAGGCATACTCTCTGATCAATTTACACGATTACGAGATGCTGATAGTCACTGGTATGACAATCAATCTAATTTCAACCATAGAAAGCGTAGACAACTGAATAGATTAACACTATCAAATGTTATTAAACGCAATACTGGCGTGAATAATATTAGTAATAATGTACTCGTTAATCACACGCCACCGCATTTTAACATCAATCATTTTGGAAATAATGCTGGAGCACAAGGCAATATTAGTAACCAAGGAATACAAGGGCTTCGAGGTAATGCAGCCTTTAATC
>JAGLEV010000092.1 GCA_023144895.1 Thiotrichaceae bacterium | reverse complement strand
ATCAATGCGATAAACAAAGGGAGACTAGGTTAAAAAAAGCAGGCTAGTTTCTCTCTAGCCTCTCCACCCCTTATGTGGCTTCAACAAGGGGTGGTTTACTCGCTCTGATCTTTCAACGGCACATGCTAAAATGTTGTTTAAAGCTCACTGCCTTTTGACTCAGGTCTCTTAATTTGTCATCCAAATGAGACTCGCCATTCGTCCCGTAATACCTTCTCGACGATAAGAGTAAAAAGACTCTGATTCAGTATAAGTGCAACGATCTCCCCCCGTAACCTGAGTCACACCAACCGTTGCTAATCGAGTTCTAGCAAGCTGGTAAATATCAGCCAGCCACTTCCCTGTATTTTTGGACGCAATAAAGCAAGATTCTGTTTGACTCTGTTGATCAATAAACTGCTGTCGTACCTCAGCTCCCACTTCAAATTCAAGTGCTCCAATCGCAGGACCTAACCATGCTAGGATTTCATCATCACTCTCTCTTTGCATTGCTGTCACAGTCTGCTCAAGAATACCGTCACAAAGCCCTCGCCAACCTGCATGAGTAGCGGCAATAGCTGTGCCTTTACGGTTAGTAAATAAAACAGGCAAACAATCGGCAGTCATGACCGTACAAACCACACCAACTTGCCGACTCATCACAGCATCGGCATCAACACTATCAATCGTCCCATCTAAATCGAGTACCGTATGACTATGAATCTGATTAAGCCAAAGAGGATCGCTGGGTAAGTTTAATGCCTCCTTTAAGCGCTGACGATTCACAGCAACATCCTCGGAATAATCCCCAACATGCGTCCCTAGATTTAAAGCATGATAAGGCGCTTGGCTCACACCTCCTACCCGTAACGTAGAAGCACAGTGGATATGACTAGGAGCTTGCCAACCAGGTATGATCATCTTCATTAAATTCAGCCTCTATAGCACTAATAAGCTTAACCATATCTTCTGGCATTGGTGATTCCCATGACAATAATTCTCCTGTTTTTGGATGATTCAGTGATAATACCGTGGCATGGAGTGCTTGACGTGGAAAGCCCAATATTATTTGGCGTAAAAAGTTCGATATATTCGCAGGAATACGAATACGCCCCCCATAGACTCGATCACCCAATAGTGGCATTTGCTTCCAACTCATGTGAACACGAATCTGGTGCGTTCGCCCTGTTTCTAACTGTACTCGCAATAAAGTATAAGCAACTAAACGTTTCTCAATACGATAATGAGTCATCGCATACTTCGCTCCCTCAACCACCGCCATCCGTTTGCGATCAACAGGATGACGACCAATATCACCTTCAATGCTAGCACCAGAAATAATAGCGCCTTGTACTAAAGCAAGATATTCTCGCTTCACTGTGCGCTCTTGAAGCTGTTCTACCAAAGATTTATGCGCGATCAATGTTTTCGCAACGACCATCAAACCACTCGTGTCTTTATCAAGACGGTGTACAATACCTGCACGAGGAATGGATTCTAATTCAGGAAAGGCATGTAATAAACCGTTGAGTAGTGTTCCTGTTCTATTTCCTGCTCCAGGATGGACAACGAGACCAACGGGTTTATTAATAATAATGATATGATCATCTTCATGAACAATATTTAATTTTATTGCTTCAGGCTTATCGATCGTTTGCACTAGTGCCTGTGGAACTAAAGTAATGGTATTACCATCAAAAACCTTGGTTCGTGCTTTTGTTATTTTTTGATTATTAACAGAAACATAGCCTGACTTTATCCATTTTTGTAGCTGGCTACGCGAATAATCAGAACACAATGCAGCAATCGCCATATCGAGACGTTGCTTCGTTAATTTGGGGGTGACTGTAAAACTTATCATGACTTACCTTGACTGGACAGAATAAGGAAACTACCCTGTACTGTTAGGGACAAAGGTATCTGAGGTGTATGTTATTTAATCCTGCGTCCTGAGTAAATATAAATGTAAAAAAATCCACGACCCTATTCTTAAATATTTGAGATCTTTGTTTATTGTGTTTGATATTAATGACTTTAAAAAATTACCGACAGAGCATCAGGCGTTCCTGCAACTACTGTCTATTATATCCTTACCTATTGCTTCCACACCGCTAGCCCAGTGTGCCAATATAGCGAAGATACCTGCGCCAGATAATCAGCCAGAATGGATAAGTCGTAGCATCAAAACAAACTTATTAAGTCTCGTTCACCAAAAATGGTTATTTATTGATTCTAATCGTTTTAGCATCCCTAGTGAACTGATTGATTCGATTATGCTGTATAGCTTAGAAATCAACACCTATCACTCACTTTATGGTGCAATTAAAGAAATATTTAGACCAAAAATCTCCTATTCTGGCAAGCAAGTTTGGAATACATGGGAAAATGCTATTTCTGATATTCGCATGACATTATTCTCAGGGGATCAATTAACACTAAAGACCCAGCTCGCTGATATTAATGCTCAATTTGAATATATTCGACGGGGAGATTGTGAACCATTACAAGAGATTTTAGGAGAAATAGCCGATCCAATAAAATTAGATATTTTATCCGATGATGTGCTGGTTTCTACGGTATTACCTTACTATAGCTCTTCCAGTTTATTCACCCTCAAAAACTGTGATGGTGTTTGGGCTGAAATGCGATCACGTCAAAACACGCTAAAAGATGAGGGATTAAAAGAGGTGCTTAATACCCTCATTGCGGAACAATGTTTGATTCGTGGTGATTATGAACACTTTCCTAAGCGTCCAAGCAATGCCTTTTATAGCGCATTATGGACACATAGCGATGCAACACGTTTGCTACTGACAGGAAAGCACGAATCTGCACTTAAAAGCTATGACCAAGGCATACGCTTATTACGCAAATCGACGAAACAGCGGGATACGGTTTATCAGGGTGATATTTTTGAAGTCTTTCATTTTCTGCAAACCCTAAGTATGCCTAGCAAAGACTGTATTAAAACAATCGAGCAAGCACATGACGCGCTCTCAGATACTTTTATTGCTTACTTTCTTATCAGTGCCTATGCAGAAATGCTAAATAGTGGCAATGATAATGATCTCGTGACTGAAATTAATCTGGTTAAAAATAGCCAAGATCCTTATCTTTGCCTTATCGTATTATTACTTTCAAACTGGGCGGGCATCCCCTCCGATCCACACTGGATCGATAAAGCCAATAAATTTATTCAGCAAGCCAATGACAATGGCTATTACTGGCTAGCTGCTGAGTTTTCTGAAGCATTATCTCGACATCTCACTAAAGACAGTGATGAGCAAAAAGCAATGGCTCAGTCCGCAGCAAGTCAACATGAGAAGATAGGCTCCGCAACACTCTTTAACTTAGTCACACCGCAAGACCGCTGGAAACGCTCGCTAGATGCTTTAACTTTATTTGCTGATATTAGCAAGAAAACAGAAGAAGCTAAAAAACCAACGAATCAACGTTTGGTCTGGTTACTGAGTGAATTAGAAAATGAATGGCGCTTAGAAGCCAAAGTACAAAAAATTACTAAGAATGGACGTTGGTCTAAAGGACGTACATTATCCGCAGAGTCACTCTTGTTACAGCTTGCTGAATTAGATTTTATTACAAATCAAGACCGTGAAATCTGTAATACTGCGATTCAAAAAAATGATATTAGTTTTTATTCACAAGTCAATCACTTAGAAGTTCAATCGGCATGGCCACAGTTAGTCGGTCACCCACATGTCTACTGGGCGCAGAATCGCAATACCGCCATTGAGATTTCTTTAGGGCAATTAGAGCTATTAGTGACGGAAGAAGGTGATGAGATTCGTGTTAGCCTTTATCCCGATATTAAACAACAGGGTGAGAATGTTTCAGACTTTGTCATTCGCAAGGAAACACCAACACACTTACGTGTTTATGAATTAACAGAACAACATTTACAAATTATCAATATTGTTGGTAATAATCTATTGCTACCCAAAGAGGCTGAGGCTCAATTGCGTGAGACATTGATGATGCTCGCTCCGATGATGACGATTCAATCAGATATTGCGGGCGTGGATAATGCACGAGAGATTACAGCAGACTCTCAGTGTCATGTGCATTTACTACCTCATGGTGATGGGTTGAGAATTTTGCTACGTGTACAACCTTTTGGACCGAATCAAGGACCTATTTATCCTCCTGCTTTGGGACGTAAGAATTTGCTGATTGAAATCGAAGGCGAGAAAGTTAAACTCAAGCGTGATTTTGATAGTGAAAGTGGACAGGTTCAGCAAATTCAAGAACTTATTGAGGTGTTAGCCGACTGGGAAAATCTTGATGAAGAACTACTTTTAGAGCAACCTGAGGATGCTCTTAGTGCATTATCAGGCTTTCATGATTTGGGTGATCAGATTTCTTTAGAATGGCCAGAAGGCGAAAGCCTTAAAATTGCTTCAACTCTTGGTGTTCAGAATATGCACATCAAAGTGACAGAAAAAGGTCAGTGGTTTGAGCTAGAAGGTCAAGCAGAAATTAATGATAAATTAGTCTTTAGCTTGCAACAACTCATGGCAATGAGTAAAGATAATGCCAGTCGCTTTGTCAAGATTAGTGATGGGCAATATGTTGCATTAACCAAGAACTTACAAGATAAACTTAATGCTTTACAGTCTTATGCTGAAGCCGATGGTGAAACAACCAAAATCTCAGGTATTGCCAGCCTTGCCTTGGATGATTTTATGGGGCAGGTCAATTTACTAGAAGGGGGTGAGGTCTGGCAGAAACATATCAATAAATTGAAGGATATCCAAACGAAGATTCACACTTTGCCCACAACGCTCAAGGCTGAGTTACGAGACTATCAGCTAGAAGGTTTTCAATGGTTATCACGACTAGCAGAGTGGCGAGTGGGTGCTTGTTTAGCCGATGACATGGGTTTGGGAAAAACCATGCAGTCATTAGCACTTATCCTTAATCGTGCAAGCATAGGGCCGACATTAGTTATCGCCCCTGTTTCTGTTTGTAATAATTGGTATAGTGAAGTTGAGAAGTTTGCACCCACACTGAAACCTATTTTCTATCGGGGGAGTAATCGCAAAGCCATACTTGAGGATTTAAAGCCCTTCGACTTAATTATTTGTAGCTATGGCTTATTACCACAAGATAGTGAATTACTAACGAATATCGAATGGTCAACCGCCCTCTTAGATGAAGCTCAAGCAATTAAAAATATTGGTACCAAACGAACGAAAGCAGCATGGAATCTTAAAGCAGGCTTTAAAATGATTACCACCGGTACGCCAATAGAAAATCATTTGGGTGAGTTATGGAGTTTATTCCGTTTCTTAAACCCTGGTTTGCTGGGAACACAAGATCATTTTACTCGTGCCTATATGGCACCTATTGAACGTTTTAACGATAAAACAGCCAGTCAAAATTTACAGCGCATTATTCAGCCTTTTATCCTGCGTCGCTTAAAGACAGAGGTACTGACGGAGCTACCGCCAAGGACAGAAATAATCCACTCTGTACCACTAGGCAAAGAAGAACGTGCGTTGTATGAAGCGGTACGTAAAAAAGCAATGGATAAGTTTTCTAAACAGGCTAATGGTGAAAAGAAAGCAAATCAAATTGAAGTACTGGCAGAAATTACCCGCCTAAGATTGGCAAGCTGTCATCCTAAACTTGTGATGAAAAGTAGTCCGATTGAAAGTAGTAAGCTCAAAGCCTTTGGAGAAATACTGGATGAGTTATTAGAAAATGATCATAAAACATTAGTATTCAGCCAGTTCGTAAAGCACTTAACATTAATACGGGAATATCTTGATAAAGAAGGTATTTCTTATCAATACCTTGATGGCAGTACACCGCAAAGAAAACGTAAGGAAGCGGTTGATAATTTCCAAGCGGGTCAAGGGGATGTCTTCCTTATCAGCTTAAAAGCGGGTGGCTCTGGGCTGAATCTAACGGAAGCAGATTATGTTATTCACATGGATCCTTGGTGGAATCCTGCAGTAGAAGATCAAGCCTCTGACCGTGCTCATCGCATAGGACAACAGCGCCCTGTAACGATTTATCGCCTAGTGACTGAAAATACTATTGAAGAGAAGATTATTAAGTTGCATGATCGTAAAAGGAATCTTGCCAATAAGTTACTTGAAGGAAGTGATATGAGTGGAAAAATGTCAGCTCAAGAGATGTTGCAGTTGATGCAGAATCATTGATTTTATCACTGAATGAGTCATTTTGGGGAGCAATAAAAAGCATTATTGCTATCCATTTAAGTCTTCCAAATACATAAGATTCTACACATTATTATAAATAATCTATTATGCTTCTTTATAGGTAAATATAATATTGGGAGATAGGTATGAAAACGATCAAGGAGACTATTGCAAAAAAAGGAAATATTGTCTCAAGTATAAAACCAAAGACTAATGCAATAGACGCCATTAAAATAATGACTGAAAAAAAAATCGGGTCACTATTAGTGATGGATAAAGAAAAAGTCATTGGAATCTTTACAGAAAAAGATTTTGCCATCCAAGTGATATCGAAAAATCGTTTGGATCAAAATTTGTTAGTGATAGATGTAATGTCTACCCCTGTTATTGCTGTCAAACCAGAAATGACTGTTGAAGAAGGGATGGCAATTATGACGAAAGAGCGGGTGCGACATCTTCCTGTTATTCAAGATAATCAGTTAGTCGGGCTGGTGTCGATTGGTGATTTAGTTAAAGTCATTATTGATGACCAGCAATCGACAATTAAGCTACTAGAACAGTATATTTATTGTTGATTAAGTCACTGTTACTATTTTTAACAACCTCAAATAACAACCAAGGCGCATAAGGGTCTTTCAAAAGACAAACTTCCTCTCTTTTTGTCTTTGCCCTTTCATTTGCTGACGGCTTCCCTCCTCATCAAGAGATACCTATTTCACCAGTTTCCCTTGTGTCTGTGAATCACATTATATGAATGCGCTAAAATCTTGTAATCTTTACCTATTTTAGCAACTTAATAAGCAGTAATAAATAAGCGTTGACACATACCAGAAAAAATAGTGCTTCACAACGGGAAAAATCAATTTTTACAGCAAAACAAAGTGAATTTTGAAAAAACAACCACCATGCTATCCTTTTATTTTCAGTACCTTATGTGATTTTATTGAATACATCAGGACGTTAATAAGCTCAAATAATATACAACTCATTCATTTTTAATTATCATAAAACAAAAATATAGCCTATAACTATTACAGAGTGTAAATTCATTGTAAAATCATAAAGTTAAATTCATTATTACTCTATGATAATGATAAAATATCGGATAAAACACAAGAGATTTCACTTCTACTATATTAATATGTCTTGGATTATTATTTAAGCAAGGCAACATCAATTACTTTTTAACAAGGAATGTTATGATGAATTTCAATAATAGTTTTAAGTTTTTTTTATTAGCGATAGCAATATTTAGCAACAATGCCTTTGCTAATGCAGGAGTGCTTAACAATGCAACAGAAATTGCCAGCATACTCGCTTCCACAGAAGCAACATTAGCGCCAATAAGACACAATGTCGGCATGACACCTTCGTATGATAATATGGGGACTAGCCGTAATTTTAATGACTTCAACCATG
>JAGLEV010000091.1 GCA_023144895.1 Thiotrichaceae bacterium | reverse complement strand
CATGAGTTTAATGATTTCAACCGTGATTTTGATCATAGATTTAGATAACAGTAAATGCTTAAATAATACCTCATTATAAAATCATAAGGTAATAACCTCTCTCAGTTTACAAACCACATTATCCGCCTTTAAAAAGAATAGTTTTTATTTTTAAAGACGGTAGTGTAGTCTGTCGTTCTGGCTCAATACTCCATAATATATAGATCATAATAATCGTATTAAAATAAGAGCAAAAATGGCTCAATAATAAAGCGGCAACCCAATAAAATAATATGATCTGAATCAATACCTCCTGCGTAGTATATAATAATTAAAAGAATAAGAATAAGGAGCGCACTATGTTTGTTGTTGTAAAACACTGGCTCTGGAGAAAAATTGTTGATTGGTTAAATAAAGAATCATCCCCTTCTTCGATTACCGAAGCCTATGATTTTGAACAACTATCAAAAGACACTCAAATAGCCGATGTTGTGCTAGTAGAAGGTCGATCTCGTGTCAGTGAGGTAATAAAATTAATTACACTTTCGCCATGGACTCATGCAGCCATAGTCATCGGTTCGCTTGAAACCATTAATAACCGTAAGCAACGTAAAAAAATACATCAATATTATCAAGGTGACCCTTCTGAACCACTGATTATTGAGTCATTACTTGGCTTTGGCACGATTATCACCCCATTAAAATCCTATAAAGGGCAACATTTACGTATCTGTAGAGCACTCAACCTCTCCAATAAAGATCAATTAAAAATAAGCTCCTTTGCCTGCGAGCACTTGGGATTAGAGTATGATGTACGCCAATTATTAGATCTCGCTAGACTCATGTTCCCCTATGCCATACTACCTCGTAAGTGGCGCTCTTCCCTCTTCCAGCATAATGCTGGCAAGCCCACACAGATCGTTTGTTCTAGCATGATTGCTCGTTGCTTTCAGCATGTGCAATACCCTATTTTGCCCATTATTCGTACCGATAAAGAAGATCACACTCAGTTTTATCAACGCAATTTTCGCCTTTATGTCCCCGCTGATTTTGATTACTCTCCCTTTTTCAATGTCGTTAAATATCCTTCACGGCATTATGTGAAAGAAATACTATTTAATCGTCTGCCTTGGTGTGACATTTCCAAGATGACAAATCAACCAACAAAAGACACCACATTATCCAGCACCCATCACTTATTCCAGCGTTTTTATCATTCCGTTATTACGGTTAGGAGGTAGCAAATGCTTTGGTTCTTTCTATTCATTTTTATTATTGGAATTGTTGGCTATTTTAGAGCTTCTTTGCTTCATACCTGTCTTGCATTAAGTGCTTGGCTAATATTATTACCATTAACCACTTCACCCACGATTCTCCTATGGATGCTTTGGCTTACGATCTTATTAACAATCGTGTTGCTCAATATTCCCGACTTACGCCAGCATCTTGTCAGTAAAAGTATGATGAAACTATTGGCAAAAAACCTGCCTGCTATCTCTAAAACAGAGCAAGAGGCATTAGATAGTGGTGATGTCTGGTGGGATGCTGAGTTATTCTCAGGAAAACCTAACTGGAATCGCTTATATAAATTGCGTAGCTCAACATTAAGTGATGAAGAGCAAGCCTATATCGATGGTCCTATTCATCAGCTTTGTGAGCTTATTGATGATTGGGATATCACTCATAATAGGCAAGACTTACCTCCTGAGATTTGGGACTTTATTAAAAAATATAAAGTCTTTGGCATGATTATCCCTAAACGCTATGGTGGTCTAGAATTTTCAGCACTAGCACACTCCCAAGTGATTATAAAAATCAGTAGTCGTAGCTTGACCGCTGCGGTAACCGTCATGGTGCCTAACTCTCTAGGTCCTGGTCAGTTATTGATGAACTATGGCACACAGCAACAACGTGATGACTACCTCCCACGTCTTGCTAGCGGTGAAGAGATTCCTTGTTTTGCTTTAACAAGCCCTGAGGCGGGTAGTGATGCAGGTGCTATTCCCGATATTGGTATTGTTTGTAAAATGGATTTTAATGGACAAAAAGATGTCTTAGGTATCAAACTTAATTGGGAAAAACGCTATATTACTCTAGCACCTATAGCAACCTTGCTTGGGCTTGCCTTTCATTTATTTGACCCTGACCATTTAATCGGTGAAACTGAGGATAGAGGAATTACCTTGGCACTCATTCCTACCAATACGGCAGGCATTGAAATTGGTCGTCGTCACTTTCCTTTAAATAGCACTTTTCAAAATGGTCCTACGAATGGTCATAATGTATTTATCCCAATGAAATGGTTGATTGGTGGACAAGACTCTATTGGTAAAGGCTGGAAAATGTTAGTTGAATGTTTAGGAGAAGGTCGTGGTATTTCCTTACCTGCACTATCAACAGGAGCGGCTAAATTAGTCAGTCGAACCACAGGCGCTTATTCACGTGTACGCAAGCAATTTGGTCTACCGATTGGAAACTTTGAAGGAGTACAAGAACCTTTGGCACGCATATTAGGCAATACCTATATTATGGATGCAGGACGTAGGCTGACATTAACCGCACTGGATCAAGGTAAGCGCCCTTCTGTCATTACGGCTCTACTTAAATACCAACTAACCGAGCGAATGCGCTGTGTAGTGAACGATGGTATGGACATACAAGGAGGTTCTGGTATTTGCCTTGGTCCTTCTAATTACATTGGTCGCCCTTATCAGTCAGTCCCTATCGCGATCACCGTTGAGGGTGCTAATATATTAACCCGTACACTCATTGTCTTTGGTCAAGGTGCTCTGCGTTGTCATCCTTATCTCATTAAGGAAATGATCAGTGTACAAGAAAAAGATTTAGCCACCTTTGATAAAGCACTGGTTGCTCATGCTGGATTTATTATCAGTAACCTAGTGCGTAGTTTCTGGTTTGGACTAAGTAATGCTAAGCTAACAAGCTGTGGTAGCCCTGAGACACGTTATTATTGTCGACAAATCACTCGACTGAGTAGTCATTTTGCCGTGATTAGTGACTATGTTTTGCTCAGCTTAGGGGGAAAGCTTAAGCGTAAAGAGCGACTTTCTGGACGTTTAGCCGATATTTTAGCCAATCTTTACCTCTGTTCTGCGGTATTAAAGCATTATGAAGAACAAGGTGCTCCTTCTGCTGATAAGGCATTAGTCGATTATGCCGCACAATCAACTATCTATCGCGCTCAACAATCCATTCTGTCCGTTTTCCATAATTTACCTTATCCATGGCTAGCAAAAATAATACGGGGTATTATGTTTCCCTTTGGCAAGCCATTTCAGCCACCTTCAGATGATCTGATTGCAAAAGTCGCAAAGCTAGCACTAGAACCATCAGCAACTCGTGACCGACTCACTGATGGAATTTATGTCAGCTTTGATCCAAAGGATAAAGTCGGACGTATTGAATATGCCATGTTAAAAACAATTGAAGCCGCTGATGCTGAAAAAAAATTACATAAACTGGCTAAGTCAGGGCAGATTAAAGGTTTAACCCAAAGTGTATTAACCTATTCTGCACGTGAGAAAAACTTAATCACTGAAGAAGAAGCAACGCTATTGCTAAACTCATGGGAAGCGATGCGTCATGCGATACAGGTTGATGATTTTGCAGCTGAAGCATTACGATAAATCAGACAGACTAAAGCCTGCCTACCCATACTTTAAGGAGCCTATTATGATAACACTACGCCCTGTTTACCTTATTGATGGCACTCGAACGCCTTTTCTCAAAGCCTGTAGTAAGCCTAGCTCTTTTTATGCCGCAGATCTTGCCGTCAATGCCAGTAAGGCTTTACTGCTAAGGCAACCCTTTGCTCCTGATGCGATTGATGAAGTTATTTTTGGCTGTGCATCACCCACAGTCGATGAAGCTAATATTGCCCGTATCATTGCTTTACGTCTCGGTTGTGGAGATCAAACACCCGCATTTACTGTACATCGTAATTGTGCATCAGGTTTAAATGCGGTGGACTCAGCCTGTCGCAATATAGCCGCGGGATACTCTGATTTAGTTTTAGCAGGGGGTGTTGAAGCGATGAGCCATGCTCCCTTATTATTGCAAGAAACCATGGTGAATTGGTTAGCCCACTGGAATCAGGCAAAATCACTCGGTCAAAAGTTAATGATGTTAAGTCAATTGCGTCCCAGTCATTTTGCTCCTGTCATTGCACTATTACGTGGATTACGTGATCCCGTGATTGGTATGAGCATGGGACAAACTGCGGAGGAAATTGCCTATACCTTTAAGATTAATCGTAATGCCATGGATAGCTTCGCAGTACAAAGCCACCAGCGACTCAAGCAGGCGATTAATGAAGGTTATCATAGCGAAATTATTCCTCTTTATGACCACAAGGGAAATGTTTATTTACAGGATGATGGGCTTCGTGAGGATAGTTCTACCGCTAAACTGGCTAAGCTACATGCTGTTTTTGATCAACCCGCAGGGCATGTGACCGCAGGTAATAGTGCACAAATTACTGATGGTGCTGCTTCCCTATTGTTAGCCAGTGAACACGCCATTGAGCAATACCAACTGCCAGTCATTGCAAGGCTTCACCCTGCACAATGGGCTGGGGTAAAGCCCAGCCAAATGGGGCTAGGACCTGTTCATGCCATTGCTAAAACCTTGGTTGAACATCAACTCCCACTTAAAAATATCGATTACTGGGAAATTAATGAAGCTTTTGCGGCACAGGTGTTAGCTTGTGTAAAAGCATTAGATGATGATGACTACTGCCAACAAGAGGTTGGAGTTAAAAAAGCACTAGGGCTCATTGATTCTTCACGTCTTAATATTGATGGTGGAGGTATTAGTCAGGGGCATCCTATCGGTGCTACTGGAGCAAGGATTGTGCTCCATCTCGCCACTATTTTACAACGTAAAAAAGCACAGCGAGGCATTGCCAGTTTATGTATTGGTGGTGGTCAAGGTGGTGCTATGTTAATTGAGGCGGTTAATCATGGATAATTTTACGCACTTAATCATAGAAAAGGATAGCAATGATATTATCTGGCTAGGCTTAGCCGTACAAAATAAATCTGCCAATATATTAACACGGGATGTACTCCATGAGATTCAAGCAGCTTGCCAATATTGTGTCAGTCATCATGCTAAAGGCTTAGTCATTCATTCACTGAAAAGTAATGGCTTTATTGCGGGTGCTGATATTGAGCAATTTAAGAAAAAATCTAAAGCAACCCATGAGCCTGAGCTGGCGATGGAATATATCCAGTTAGGTCAGCAAACCTGTCATACTATTGAGCAACTGAAGATGCCAACAGTGGCTCTAATTGATGGCTTTTGTATGGGAGGTGGTACAGAGCTGTCTCTTGCCTGTGACTATATGATTTGCTCTGATCATCAATCAACTAAAATAAGTCTGCCTGAAGTTAAGCTAGGGATTCATCCTGGTTTTGGTGGCACTGTACGCTCTATTCGTAAAATGGGTGTACTCAATGCAATGCCAATGATGCTGACAGGACGTCACTATAAAGCACGACAGGCATTAAAAACAGGGCTGGTTGATTACTCTGTTGCCCGTCGGCAATTAAAAAATACGGCTTTATTTGTTATAGAAAATACGCCAAAACAAAGACTATTGAGTATTAAAGAGAAGATCCTCAACCACTCTATAATACGTCCATTGATCGCTTCTAAAATGCGTAAACAGCTTGCTGAACATGCCAATCAATCACATTACCCTGCGCCTTATGCTTTAATTGAGCTTTGGGAAAAGTATGCTGATGATGAAGCTAAAATGTATGAGAAAGAGGCTCAATCAGTCGCTCAATTAATTCTATCGACAACCGCACAAAATCTAGTACGCGTATTTTTCTTACAAAACCAGCTCAAAGATCAAGGTGATAAAAAAGCACTCAAGGTGCAACGAGTTCATATTGTTGGTGGTGGTATTATGGGTGGAGATATTGCCACATGGTGTGCGACACAGGGTTTGATCGTCACTGTGCAGGATATGACAGAACAAGCGATTGCCAAGGTAATTCAACGTTCACACAAAAGCTTACAACGCTATTTTAAGAAAGATCGTATCGCTATACGTGATAGCCTAGATCGTATTATCCCTGATATTGCAGGTGATGGTATTGCTAAAGCCGATGTGATTATTGAGGCAATATTTGAGAATCTTGAAGCCAAGCAAAAGATTTTTAAAAATCTTGAAGCCAAGGCAAAGCCTGATGCAATACTAGCCACTAATACTTCAAGTATGACACTGACTGATATAGCCAGTGTACTTCAACAGCCTGAGCGTCTTATTGGCTTACATTTCTTTAATCCTGTATTTAAGATGCCACTACTGGAGATTGTTTACGATCCAGCACTCAATAATCAGCAGTACGCAAAACTAGGAGCTAGTTTTGCTCGACAGATTAATAAATTACCGTTAATGGTCAAAAGTAGCTCTGGATTTTTAATCAATCGTATTCTAATGCCTTATTTGCTTGAAGGGATTAAGCTTTATCAACAAGGTGTGCCTGTTTTAGTTGTTGATAAAGCGGCTAAAGATTTTGGTATGCCGATGGGACCTTTAGAGTTAGCAGATACTGTGGGGCTCGATATTTGTTTCCATGTTGGTAAAATATTATCTAAAACCTTAGATATTTCACTGCCTAAACAACTGGAAGAGCTTATTGCTCAGGGAAATTTAGGGAAGAAAACAGGGGCTGGATTTTATCAATACCCTAAGGGTAAAAAAGGTCAGCCTAATTTTCCAGAACCACAGTGGGAGGGTAAAGTTGATATGATACAATATTGTTTAATAGAGAAAATATTGCTTGAATCGGAGCAGTGTTTGACTGAAGGTGTGGTTGAAAATAGTGATTTGCTTGATGCGGGAGTGATTTTTGGCACAGGATTTGCACCATTTAGAGGTGGACCTCTGTTTTATTCTTCTAGCTTGAAAGAGTGAGCACAGCGTATAATACCAAAAGCTAGTGAGCTTATATTATACGCTGACTCATTAAAAAGTACTTATTTCCCAGTCAATCAATACTTATTTTCTTAAACACGCTGACAATGTTACTCGATTGAAAGTAGTCATATAACTCCTTAATGCCTGACGATACTGTTTATGATGATCACCATAAATCACATCACCAAAGCCATCAGTGAGTCTCATTTGACACTTTCCTGTCATCGAACGTTGCTGTGTCTCTGAGACACTGGGTGTTAATACACGGTTACTGCGCCCCCCATAATAAGCCATAATATAAGGCGCTCCTGAGCGAATCGCACGATTTGCCTCTTGAGTTGCATTTTTGCCGCGTAGGGTCTTCAGTTTCTTAGCATAAAGTACTTCACGTTGTGCTTGAATACTACTCGCACTGGGCGCTTTTAGTTCATTATCACTAACCACATTGGTATTGGCTGTACAAGCACTAAAAATAAAAGTCATCATTAATAGTGAAATCATTTTATTATTCATCATCTTTTCTCATTCCAAAACGCAATATTAGAACAAAGAAGCTGAATAAAACAAGAAGATTAATGGGAAACGCTCCCCCTCCACCGCCCCCATCATCTGAAGGTT
>JAGLEV010000090.1 GCA_023144895.1 Thiotrichaceae bacterium | reverse complement strand
TTTTGGAACAGAATTAGCGACAACCGCCTCTAAGCGACCATTATTAGTGGTAGCAACAGAACTGACCTTTACGATAGTTATGGTTGTATCAATCCCACCTTTTCCATCTCGAACAACAAGCTTAAAGGTTAAATCTCGTTTCGTGGTTGCTTTACCCGTAAAAGTACGGCTTGGACTTGCATTAGGTAATACCACTCGATAAAGTGCATTATCTCCTGTATCGCTATCGATAGAGGATGAACTACCCGCATCAAACTGATCCCAACTATAAAGAAGATCATTATTATCAGCATCCGTTGCTGATGCTGTTAAAGTAAAACTATCACCTTGACGAACAACAACACCTTTAGTAACTGCTGTAATTTCTGGATCAGAATTATTAGCATTCACTTTAGTACCACATGACAAGCCACTTCCAGTACGAGTATATTGATTAATTTGCTCCATGCTACCAATGTGAAAGACTGCATCACTATTAGCTTGTACATTATCAGAGCCACAAATACCCGCATAGCCCATAATACTAGAACCACTACCTGGTTCATAGGCTGTTAGTGCCTCTCGGGTATTACAGGAAGATTGTAGGCTATTAAAGCTATGGGTTGCACCTAGCTGATGCCCTATTTCATGTGCTAGAAAATCAATAACAAAAGTATCTCCAATGGGTGAAATTGTTCCTGTTGCCCCAAAAGCTTTATGTGCATTACTTGCTACTTTACAAGTGGTCGCAAAGACTGCTACGCCTGTTTTGTTTTGTGCATAGCGAGTAACAACATGTCCAATATCATAATTTGCCTCACCTATTTTTGAGTTCAGTATGTCTTTATTTTTTGTTGCCAGTGATTCAATACTATTAGTTCCATAAGGATCATTAGCTGCAGTAAAAATAAGACTTGTATTATTAGCAACCAATTCAAACTTAATGCCAAGATCACGAAGATAAATAACATTCAACCTTGTTACCATGGTTAATAATTCATCTTTAACAATACGTCCTGCACTGCGATGAAAAGCCGTATAGTACTCAGTCGTCGCTAAGGCTAAGCGATACGTGACTATTTTACGTGCACCTCGATAGGCAAAGTTACTATTGGAAGTGACTGGACTAACATGACCTTGAGCTAAACAATTAAAGGATTCTTTCGCTGTCTTAGTTTTAAAATGGCTAGTATATAAATCAATGGATTTATTTTTAGGGTCAATAAAAACAGTCTTGCCATCAGGCATCACTAACATGGCATGAAAACCATTACCACTCATATCAATAACACCTGTTATCAATGGGTCATCCACTGCTTGAACCTTCCAAGTACGAAAAGTATCACTGAGGCTTTTACCCCCCTCAACAACAGAATAATCGGTAAACTTCACATCCACATGAGTACCATCAGGTAACGGTAAACGAATATGATCGCTTGAAATAGTTGCTGAAGATTTATGTGTGAGCTTAGTTCCTTCAGTCGTTAATGTTTGGCTAATAGCCGCCATGTCTAAGGATATATCCAATGATGGAGATGCCAATAACGAAGAAGAGAAGAGTAAGGAAAAAAAGAAGAGGTATTTGTTCATAGCAAAGTAGCCTATTATTAATTATTGGTTTCTCATCTAACGATGTATCAATATGTGTATTGATATTATTGATAGACCTTTTTAATAGCTACTAGTTTAATTAATATTTTAAATAATCTCTATTTAACAGAGATAACAGCCCAATAAAATCAGCCCAGACAGTATCAGCGTGGGAGGTCCCTATAAAAAGGATTCGCTGGACACTGCCTGAAGCATCATTCACTCTAAAATTAGCTGACAGCCTAAAATATTCAAAGGCTTCACCTTTTCACATAAGAAGCTTGTAGCTACTCATGTTATCAGCTTTAAAGGTAATCTTAGTGAGCAGGTCCAGAAAAACATTTATTACCATGGGCATGCTGTCCTTGACTACATCGACCACTAGATGGACGATTTTTACGGTAAGATTTTGACTCATGACCAAAAAGACGACCTGCTACAGCACCAATGACAGCACCTTTTGCCGCGCGTCGATCACCATGATCACCTGTTGATTTACCAATAACAGCGCCTGCTGCTGCACCTGCAACCGTTGCAGAATCTGTGTAAGAAGCACAGCTTGTTAATAGGGCAAAGCTAGATGCCATAACGAATGCGGCAATTATTTTAGTTTTATTATTCATAATAAATCCTTATATTTATGATTATTAGCATTGATACAATAAAGTTGTATTTTATTGATCAATTGAAAATATGATTAGGGTATAAACCACATCACTACACACTTCCTACTAAGGAAAACAGGTGACACAAACCATATGCTTATAATGATATGAAAGAATTTGATATTTTTCAAAATATAATTTGCCAATTATGAAACATTAACATAATTGACTGTGGTATTTTAAATACAATACGTTGTTTTATAAGGAATTTACCTAAATATTAAATATTACATATTATGGGTTTTTAAATTATTAATACCTATCAGTAATAACTAACAATAGAAAAATACAATATTAATTTTATTGATAAGGTAAATAACAATTAATAGATAAAATGAAATTAAAATAAAGACAATAGTAGTGAATTATCTGACAAAACCTCTATAAGGTATTTTTTATTTATTATAATTAGTAGTTTTAATGACAAATATGAGAGGTTATTATATTAATTGATCACTAACACAAGAGCATAAGAAATATTGATTCATGACTAACAAGAAAGATTCTCATTAGCCATGAATCATGACTCAGTTAAGCTCCAAGAGGATCAGCACCAATAGTACCTGATAAATAGTCTAAATAAGACGCATCTTTTACTACTACTAGCTTCTCAGTTGCATGAGTAAGACGCTGAGTAATCAATAAGCGCTCTGCAAGGTCTTCATGACTAGGTTTCTCTAAGAAAGCCTGTAAGTAGTCACAATGTCGTTGCCATAAAGCAATATCGCGCTGTTGTTTCGTCACTAAACGTTGTTGATACCAATCTGAAGTAATCAATGTTTCACGACTAAATAACTGACGAATCTCAGGATGATGAACGTCTCTCCCTTCATACTCACCCTTCGCCATAATCACTAATAAAGCCTTCAGTGGTGGGCAAGCTTCTTCAATACTGCCATCATCAAGATAGTTTTGTGCCACTCTTTGTTGTGCTTCAATAATATTATTAACACCATCAACAAAGACATCCATATCCTGAGTTTCTGGACGTAATATTTTCTCATCAAAGACTAAAGCAGGATTATCAAATATCTTACCTAGGACACCAGAAACAAAGTGCTCGGTAATACGATAACCCAAACGACTGGCAAGTACTGGCTTACCCTTATGCTTAAAGTCTTTAATCGGCTCAAGAAACTTTCGCTCTATCATGCCGTCAACTTCACGTTCTTCTGGCTTTAAGCGCGCCCAAATTTCAGGGATTAATAAACTAATGTCATGTTCAACACGAATATCCGCACCAATATAGCCTGCAGCACTAGAGAAGCCAGCATAGCCAGAGATAATAAAGGAAACTAAGGTATTATTTAGGTCTGCTGTTGCGCGTAGCGCATTAAATGCTCCTTTGGTTAAAGCCCCTTCACTACCGACTCCTGTTGTAGAAGGTGACTTACCCGTTACACTACAAATAAAGTCCATAAATAATTCAGGCAACTCCTGATAATGAATGGGGTTATAAACGGCTAATGGACGAATCCCTGGCTCTGGTGGATTATTACGTCGCCCTGTCAATACGGCATTCACTTGTTGAATCACTGGTTTATCTGCATCAATCCCACGACTAAGACGTGTACCAATATCAGCGGCATAGGTTCGCATAGGATTTTGCAAATCAGGACGCACTTGCAAATAACGAGGATTTTTACTCGGCTCACCATTTACTAATCTTGGACAAGCTGATGACACAACATATTGATTGCCCTTTTCATAGCTATCCAATAAGCGTTTTTTCATCGGTTCAGTATACTTTTGGAACTCAACAATATCTTCCACTTCGTCGGTTAAGTTCTGACCAATTAATGGCTGATAGTTGGCAATAAAATTATTATTTGTCGACATATCAATCTCAGTCTGCTTATCATAACCCCGATTAATGGCTTCATCAGGGCGTTGAAATAAGCGATATTCACAATTAACACTGAGTTTAATACTAGGATTTTTTGACTTCGGAGAAATAGGCACATAGCGAGCTAATTTTTCACTACTGACCACCACTGATGCCGTAATATCATCTTCCATCTGCACTTTTTCAGTCGCAATAAAATCTTGCCTTACTTTATAAGTCTGCCAAACCTCTTGTTTATCCAGCCCAACACGTAAATAAGAAGCGACTAATTCACGACCATTCAATTTGAGTGAATGTCCTGGGTTGCCATTAACAATATCAACAGAAAAATGCTTACGCCACTGATCAGCCCAATCTTCAGTATAAAAACGCTTGATAATAAAGACAATTGATAAAATACGTGCAGAAATAGTAGATAACCACTCATTATACTCATCAGTTGTATTTTGTGAGGGTGTTAACAACTTAATAACCGAGCCTAAGCTACGCTCTGTACTCAAAGGTGAGCGAGCAGAATCCCTGTCAAGGTGAGCAAAGTTGGGCTTAAAACGTTGGGTATAATCATAATTAAACACCTCATCTACTTTATCAAGATCAACCTCTAAATTGTTGATATAAACAGGGCCATAGATAACGGCATCATTGAGTGATTTTGAAATCTCAGACTTACCACCACCAGAAACCGTACAAGGTTTATGACAAAAAACACCTTCTGCACTTGTACCAATTAAACGCCATGAAGGTGCTCCAGGGTGTATTTCCATCTCAATCTTATAACCATTAGGTTGGATATAAATCTTACCTGGCTGTAACTTGATGGTTTGTCGCTCTCCGCCATGATCCCAGAAAACGGTTTGTTTTGGTAGATTCATAGAGACATTAAGCGGAACATAAATAATCTCAGGGAATTTCTTATCAATACCATAACCTTCTGGCTGAATATCCATTCTTGAACCATAGTTTTTACACATTTGTTCAAAGTTGTACTTTTCTGGAAATTTATGCGCACGACTATCGACACCAAATTCAATACCATGATTACGTCGTCTAAAGGCTAACGCCCCTCCGGAGTGTTCTTCCTCTGCAAGACCAAAAAGGTTGGCAGAATAGCTGATCATGGTTTTTACTTCCTTCTTACAATAACCATAATAGTTATCTGCCAGCATAGTAACAATAACCCCGCTTTTGTCACGTACCGTGATCTTAAAAGATTCACCGTCATTATAACGTTCATCTTCCGTTTCCCAGCACATGCCATCATGCTTTTGTAACTCAGTCGCTTGGTCGATATGGGGTAAGCCTAATGCTTTTTTAGTACACATCACGAGGTGTGGCGCTAAAATGACACAACCTGTTTGCCCTGTCCAATGATCAGCATCTAAAGCAATATCATGCTCAGCAAGATAGGGGTTGCCTGCATTACCAAAAATACTTTCAACAAAGTCTAAATTACTCACTAAGTTACCGGGTGCGAAAAAGCGTATTTCCATTTGCTTTTCTGCTTCATAACCTGGAATTTCTGGACAAACAATCGGCTTGAGTAATAATGATACAAAGGTCTTTGCTTCTACTTTTTCACTCGAAGTAAAAGGAAGTCTTAATAATTCATCAGGTGGATTTAATGCCACTGCCAATAAACTAGCATAGGCAACCCTAGGGACACTTTTCTTGTCACTAGGAATGGGCAATCCCCCTTCAGCAATATGAAAAGAACCTTTGGTTGTACGACGATCATTCGCTGGATTGTGCAAGACACCTTGTGCAAGACGATAGCTTGAGACTATATCAGATTCAAAGACATCACCATTCGCAGGCAATGACAGTTCTCGTGCAACACCATAACGATCAAGAACAATACTATTTGAAGGTAAACGGGGGACTTCAACACCACAATCTTTAAAATATTCATCCAGAAAGTCTTGAATACGCTGGTCTGCAGGGCAATGATAATCTGCAAGTTGACGATTTTTTTCTCGATAACTTTTTAATAAATCTTCAGCACAAGCTAAAAATGAAGTGTCTCCAGACTGGCTCATAGGCTGACCAGTGGAGGCTAATTTTAAATTAATATAAAGCTGAAGCTGTTGACGATGCTTTTCTGAATCTAGTTCAGACGAACCTATTCCAAGTGAATGCTGTAAATCCATTTTTCCCTCATGTCTAAGATAAGTCGCAAAACAACCTACCGTATATTAACTTGTATACACTGACAAAAAACCTTTCATTATCATGAAAAGCCTTTATAAGTGAAATCTTATTGTCTTTCTTGGTGTCATTGTTACCAGAAAAGAAGATTAATATAGCAGATTAGACTTTGTCTTGACCAGCATCAAGTATTATCAATCCCTGCCCAATCGACCCTATTAGAAATCTGCACATGGTGTCAGATGCTGAAATAAAGACATCGATGGAAGGGAGTCAGAAAGAATGATCCACTGACCATTTTTAGAAGTTAGTTGTTTAGATTTGATAGATCATAACGCACCAGTGTACAGTGCAACCCGCTACGAGTAGCCTCTGTATTGATAAACTCTTTGGTGACAACGAGAAGATCATCCAACGGTAAAAAGAGTGTTTGACGGAGAATGGCGACTATTTCCTCTTGCTTTGTAAAGAGCATAGCTTCTTTCTGGAATGTGTCTATGATCACACGGTACCCGACAACTATGCCATTGAAATATATTTTAAGAATGCGAAAAATACGCTTAGCGATGAAGCCAAAGATGGGTAAAACTAAATTAACGACTCATTAATCATTATGAGAAGGTTTACGACGTAAATTTTTAATCTGTCCACGATAAATTTTTTTCTTAATTCGACGGTGCTTAGCACCTAATGAGGGTCGGGTGGCTATCCGTCGTTTGGGTTCAATCGTTACAGTAATAATCAACTCTTTTAAACGTTGCAATACATCCTTTCGATTCGCTTCTTGCGTTCTGTGTTGCTGTCCTTTTAGGATAAGCACCCCTTCCTTGGTAATCCTTTTATCTGCCAAGCTGAGTAAACGCTTTTTATAACGCTCAGCGAGAGTGCTGGCGTTAATATCAAAACGTAAATGAATCGCTGAGGAGACTTTATTAACATTCTGTCCACCCGCACCTTGTGCGCGCATAGCGGTAATCTCAAGCTGTGATTCTGTAATAACAATAGTATCGGTAATTTCTAACATAATAATTAAAGTATAGCTTGTTCTTGATGATTATCTCTTCCTTACAAGACAATGCCTAAGTTATGTTAATATCGTTGCTTTAAAAATGGCACAAGCGAAATTTAACATGATGAAATTTGATAATCGTCTCAATGAAGAACTGACGCTAGATGATGGTCGTGTTGTCTGGCTATCAAGATCGAGTACCGTGATTATTACTGTTTGGTGTTTTATTGAAAATACGCCTTACTTATTATTAGGAGAGCGTGGTATCGGCTGCCCTAATGAAGTAGGAAAATGGAATTTACCCTGTGGCTATTTGGATTGGAACGAAACGCTTACCGAAGGTGCTTATCGTGAGGTCTTTGAAGAAACAGGAGTTAATATCCGTGATATTCCAACATCCTCCATTTTATTATCACACCTTGATCAACCGTGGTTAGTTTCATCAAGCCCCTATCGCAAACATCCTGATTCTCCACAAAATATTTCTCATCATTATGCTGTATTATTTACCGCTGATAAACTCCCAAAACTCAGTGCAGACTACTGTGAGCCTGATGAAGTGGGTGATATTCATTGGGCTGGAATGGAAACACTACATTCTTATGATTATGCCTTTAGACACAAACAACTCATTGGTCAGTTTCTTTCTAGAACCGAAGTAAAGCCCTACTTTAAGCTACAGGGATTTGAAATAAAATAAGTGGCAAGCTTTACAAGAATCAATTTTTTACAATGGCTACTTATTTGATCATGAACAGAGGAAAAATCCTTTATACTGCCTAGTTTCTCATCTAGAAATATAAAGAATATGACCACTCTTGCCCAGCATATCGCCACAGAACTCTCCGTTAAAGTCAGCCAAGTTGAAACCACTATTGAACTATTAGATGGTGGTGCTACCGTTCCCTTTATTGCTCGTTATCGAAAAGAACAAACTCAGGGCTTAGATGACACACAACTCCGCTTTTTAGAAGAACGTCTCATCTATCTTCGAGAAATGAATAAACGTCGTGATGCCATCATTAAATCAATTTCTGAGCAAGGAAAATTGAATGATATTTTAGAAAAAGCATTACACAATGCCACAACTAAAACCGCGCTAGAAGATATTTACTTACCCTATAAACCTAAACGTCGTACAAAAGCTGAAATAGCCCGTGAAGCAGGTTTGCAAGCACTGGCTAATCATTTATTGAAGACTCCCAGTGATACCCCTACGGATATTGCTCAGAACTATATTAATAAAGACAAAGGTATTGAAGATAGCGACCAAGCATTAGCAGGGGCGCGACAAATTTTAATGGAAGAGTTTTCTGAAAATGCCTCTTTAATGGGAGAATGCCGAGAGTATTTATGGCAATTGGGTGTCTTGTCAGCGAAAGTGCAAAAAGGCAAGGAAATAGAAGGTGCTAAATTTAAAGATTATTTTGAATACGCTGAAAATATCAATAAAATCCCCTCTCATCGGGCCTTAGCCCTTTTTCGTGGTCGAAATGAAAATATTTTGCGCCTTGATTTTGATGTACTCGTTGAGAATAAAGACACACATCCTTGTGAACAAAAAATTGCGACTGCCTTTAATATTGCCGATCAATCCCGTGCAGGTGATGCTTGGTTATTAGAAACTGTGCGCTGGGCTTGGAAGGTGAAAATTCATAGTCGTCTTGATATTGATCTTAAATTAAAATTACGGGAAGCCGCGGAGTTAGAAGCGATTCGAGTGTTTTCTACTAATCTAAAAGACCTCTTATTAGCCGCTCCAGCAGGGCCACAAATTACGATTGGACTAGATCCTGGTATTAGAACGGGCGTTAAAGTAGCTATCGTTGATAAGACGGGCAAAGTCTTGGCAACGGATATCATCTACCCTCATCAGCCTCGTAAACAATGGGATCAATCCATTGAAACCATTCAGAAGTTAATCAAGCAACACCAAATTACGCTGATCAGTATCGGCAATGGCACAGGATCACGTGAAACCGATCAATTATGTGCTGATTTAATCAAACGTTATCCCAATAAAAACTTAACCAAGATTATGGTCTCGGAGGCAGGAGCTTCGGTTTATTCTGCTTCTGCTCTGGCGGCCAAAGAATTTCCTGATATGGATGTCTCTTTACGGGGAGCTGTATCGATTGCTCGTCGTTTACAAGACCCATTAGCAGAATTAGTAAAAATTGATCCCAAGTCGATTGGAGTGGGGCAATATCAGCATGATGTTAACCAAACACAGCTTAGCCGTTCTCTTGAAGTGGTGGTAGAGGATTGTGTGAATGCGGTGGGTGTGGATATTAATATGGCATCTGCTCCTCTACTGTCTTATGTGGCAGGTTTGAATAAGACGATTGCACAAAATATTGTTAATTATCGTGATGAAAATGGTCGCTATACTAAACGTAACCAATTGAAAAAAGTTGCACGACTAGGACCTAAAGCTTTCCAGCAATCCGCAGGTTTTTTACGGATTATGGGCGGTAGCGACCCCTTGGATGCTTCTGCGGTTCATCCTGAGTCTGCCAGTATTGTTAAAGCCATTGCGGTTAAAAATAGTATTAAAATTGAAGATATTATTGCTAATAGCACTTTTTTACAAAAACTCCAAGCGCGTGATTATATCAATGATGACTTTGGTATCCCTACCGTGACCGATATTATTGCTGAGCTAGAAAAGCCTGGACGTGATCCTCGACCTGAGTTTACAACAGCGACCTTTAAAGACGGGGTTGAGAAAATAAGTGATTTAGAGCCAGATATGGTGCTTGAAGGTGTCGTAACGAATGTGACTAATTTTGGTGCTTTTGTGGATATTGGTGTGCATCAAGATGGTTTGGTACATATTTCACAACTGGCTGATCGCTTTGTTAAAGACCCTCATGAAGTGGTAAAGGCAGGACAGATTGTTAAGGTAAAAGTGCAGGAAGTTGATGAGCAACGCAAGCGTATTGCTTTAACCATGAAACGAATGGAAGCTAAAGCACCCCCACAAAACCAACAACGTAAAAAACCTCAAGCTAAGGCTCATCAACAGAATAAACCACAAAAAAATGGCACAGAGTCTGCAATGATGGCTGCTTTTCGGAAAGCTCAATAATCTTGGTTGTCAAAATAACCCAGTCTATAACCTATAACGAAAACGGCTGATATAAAAGGAAAGCAATAAAAAAGACCACCTCACTAACAAAAGTGAGGTGGTCTTTTATTTTACACTAATAACGTTCTAACGTAATGCTTGTAACAAAGCCTGATACTTAGGTGAGGTTCTTTCACCAACATGCTCTAGCATACTAAAGAAGTTTCTTGGGTCAGTTTCACCAATGCCGTAGAAATGCACCATGAGCTTGCCACCTTCTTGTTTCCATGCACGTAAATAACGATCATAAGCCGCTTTCATGCGTGGATCACGATTAGCTTTCATAAACATCTCTAATAAACGAGGGTCTCTCACTGTGTGAGGAGGATCAACACGTAATAAATGTTGCCCTGCTTCATAAGCAATCAGAGGTAAACCGTACTCTTTTGCTAGCGCAACATTAGGACGGATTCTTACTTGTACTGCTCGTTCAATCGCACCACCTTTATACTTATCTTTAATCAATCCACCTTGAAGAATTTCTCTAAAGATACTGTTCATACCGCCATCACCTTGGTTTGCCCAAGTACGAATAACGTTTCTATTCTCAATCCGAGCCATATAGTCGCCAAAGTATGGACCAACCGCAAAGGCATCCGCAACACGACCACACTCACCTTTCTTCCATAATGGACAATCTAATAACTCACGACCAAAGCGTTGTGATGAAGCATAGGTTGATAACACACACACAATACGATGTTTCTGACCACCAAAGGTGCGCTTCCAGATATTACACATCTCAGTACTACGTTTGCCGTACCAATTAATCGCCATTAATAATTTTCTTGTTCCCCTATTCATCTTAGGGTAAGCACGAGGCCATAACTTATGTGCTTCTGAGTTAGCATAATGAGTCGCCGTATATAAGCCATTCCAAACTTCATTAGAAAGCTCGATATAGATTTTTTGATTACCACGAAGCTGTGACTTAACTAAATGTGCAAAATTACGAATATAACCATCATTTGCTTTGTGTGGAACATTAAACCAAGGCGCTGAGCGGGTTAGATTCGCTAACTGAACCATTGATTCAATCGGCACACCTGCACGACTACGAAAATGAGCAGAACGAGGCACAGAACGAGTTGCCCAGCTTACATCACGTTGATAAACCGTTTGCATCCAAGGCATAAAGCGTAATACTTGGAAAGGTGCAATCTTACTAACATATTGTGGATTAAACGTCTTAGTATGATAAGTACGTTCATATTTCTTAGGAATCACACGAATATTACGAATATAACGACCATTACGACGTGGATCAGTCTTTGTTATATGCAGTTGTAAATTACGTTTAGGAGAATTTAGATGAAAATCAATACGACCCGGTTGCTCATTATTAATCTTTAAATCACCACGTACAGTGACCTCACCCTCACCCTGATAAAGCACAATGTAGTCACCTGTAGGGAATGATTTTGGCAAAGTCCAGATACTAGAAATCGAAGTAAATATCTCAGGAGATTGTTGACTAGGAAGACGTTGCACCCAACCAAAACGGTCAAAAATAACCTTCTCATTTTCTTTGGTATTAAATGAATTCTTACGAGTACAACCAGGATCAATGGGACGATTACGTTGCCAATCAAAATTACAGGATGTTACCCAGCCATCAGATATCTTCATTAAATCAACAAAAGGAATCGACGAGGTCATTTTTTGGGGGGGACTGAGATTGACACCTATTTTATGATTATTGGCAAAGGCACTACCCATAATCAGAATACTAAATAAAACTGCACTAACTACTCTTGTTAAGTTCATTTTCTTTTTTCCATGTATTTATAGAGACTCATATTTTGGTCGCTTTTCTTATTACCTGAATCGGTGCTTCATGCTTGATAACAGGGGGGGTGGTATTTTGGGTACAAATATTTGAATAACTGTTTAATTATATCACCATAGTCTCATCTACTCAGGCTATAGTTTATACGATTATAAAACTTCACTCCCATAGTATTGACATTATGTCGATAAATACAACACTACAAGAGCTTAGAGCTCAGGATTAATGAGCCCTTTATGGCATTTTTTGCTTTTCTGTCATTTCTTCACCTTCCTCACCTTCTTCTTTCTCTACAGGCATGAGAGCTTCTTTAGTAATACCCATCATTAACAAGGAACTACTAGCGACAAAAATAGATGAATAAGTACCGACGATGACACCAACAATCATTGCTAACGAGAATGCATGAACCGACTCGCCACCCATAAAGAATAGTGCAGCTAACACAATTAATGTTGTCAATGACGTTACAATAGTACGACTTAATGTCATATTGACTGAAGAATTAATAACTTCCACTGGGCTTCGTTTCCTTAATAAACGAAAATTTTCGCGTATTCTATCAAAAACAACAATCGTATCGTTCAAGGAATAACCAATAATAGCAAGAATAGCAGCCAATACGGTTAAATCGAACTGAAAGCCCGTGATGGCAAAAAAGCCTAATGTTATCACTACATCGTGTACCAAAGCGACAATAGCACCGACGGAGAATCTGAACTCAAAACGAAAAGCAACGTAAACCAAGATGCCAGCCAAAGCATAAATCATTGCTAACCCACCATCATCTCGCAAATCATCACCCACCTCACCACCAACAAAGTCAACACTATCCAGCTTAACATCCGCTGTCTTTTCTTTCAGCACCGTTAATATCGCATCACTCAATGCTTTCTGTTCACTATCGCCACGCAGATCTGTCCCTGTTTTCGAGGCTTCTGTTGCGACACGAATACGGATTTTGTCCTGACTACCAAAGTGCTGTATTTTTAAATCCTTAAAGCCACCTGCCTCTAAGATGCTTTTAACCTCTTCCGTCTTAACAGCTGAAGGGTAAGTGACTGTAATCACAGTCCCTCCCGTAAAATCAACACCTAAGGCTAAACCTTTCATAGTAATAGCAACAAGAGAGCCGATAAGTAAGATTGCTGAAAAAACCATCGCAATCTTACTGACACTCATAAAATTTATTTCTTTTTTATTCTGCTTCATGATGCACCCTATTAAATAGCAATTTTAGTAACTTTACGACGACCGTAAATTAAATTAATAACCGCTCGTGTTCCCATAATAGCGGTGAACATCGATGACAAAATACCAATTGCCAGCGTTATCGCAAAGCCTTTAATTGGACCCGTACCAAAAGTAAACAGTACAGTCGCAGCAATTAAGGTAGTAATATTAGCATCAGCAATGGTTGATAATGCTTTCTCATAACCTGCATTGATCGCTGATTGTGGAGAAATACCATTGCGTAGCTCCTCCTTGATCCGTTCATAAATCAATACATTGGCATCAACCGCCATTCCAACGGTTAATACAATACCCGCAATACCCGGTAAGGTTAATACCGCTTGCATCAAGGATAAAACAGCAATAATAACGACAAGATTTAATGCCAAAGCTATGTTAGCCACAAGACCAAAGACCTTGTAATAAACTGCCATAAAGATCAACACAAGCACAAAGCCTAAAACAACCGATTTAAAACCTGCATCAATATTCGCTTGTCCTAGGCTTGGGCCGACTGTGCGCTCTTCCACAATATAAACAGGTGCTGCCAAAGTACCTGCTCGAAGAAAGACCGCAAGATCATGCGCCTCATCACTTGAATCTAAGCCCGTAATTTGGAAACTACTACCAAAGGGTTCACGAATTGTTGCCTGATTAATGACTTTTTTCTTGGTTGAGTTAAGACGCGTTTTTACACCATCAACCATCACCATTTTAGATTTAGTTTCAATAAAGACCACACCCATCGGCTCACCCACATTTTGTGAGGTGAAGGCAAGCATTCGTTTAGCACCAATGCCATTTAACTTTAAATTAACCGATGGTGTATTATTTTGTGAATCAAAACCTGCGGATGCTCCCGTAATATGCTCTCCAGCAATAATGGTACGGCGATGTAATAAAACAGGAGAACCATCAGAAGCCTTATATAAACGAGCGCTTTTAGGAGCACGACCACTTTGTTTTGCATCAAAAGCAGAGTGTTCAGTATCCACCTTATGGAATTCTAGCGTTGCTGTGGCTCCCAGTATATTCTTAGCTCGAGCAATATCTTGAATACCCGGCAACTGCACAACAATATGCTTTACACCTTGTTGCTGAATCGTTGGCTCAGAGACACCTAATTCATTCACTCGGTTTCGTAAAGTGGTGATATTTTGTTTGAGTGCAAAGGTTTTTGTTGTCGCTATCGTCTTCTGTTTCATGGTTGCAATGAGTATGACACCACGATCCGTCGTGGTTGAGCTTAACTCAAAATCACCATCAGCAATCTTGGCAACAATGTCACGACCGATAGTAAAGTCCTGTTGGTTTTTAAAGATAATTTCAACACGATTTTCTTTCGCAACGATACCAGCGTACTTGATTTCTTTTTTGATTAAACCCGAACGAAAGCTATCCTTGTAGTTATTTAATGCCTTTTTAATCGCTGAAGGCATATCAACTTCCATCAAGAAATGCACACCACCACGCAAATCCAGCCCCATATACATAGGCTTTGCATTAATCGCTCGAAGCCAAGCGGGTGTTGTCGGTGCAAGATTTAATGATGCTGTAAACTCTTCTTCATCAAAAGCTTTACGTATAATCTTAATAGCCTGTAATTGAGTATCTGAGTCAGTAAAGCGTATCAGCACTTTTGTCTTCTTGTCATCTTTCTCATTTTCATGAAGTACAATGCTTTTAAAGCTGACTTTATTCGTATCTAAGGCTTGTTTAGCTTCTTCAAGGATTTGCTCTGTCACTAGGGTTGACCCCGCTGATGACAACTTGATTGCATGATCTGAAGGGTACAAAATCGGCGCAGCATAAAGCAAACTTGCTAACGCGACTAAGCCAATTATCACATACTTCCATAAAGGGTATCGATTCATTGCTATTCCAAAATGTTGATTATTATTGTTTTAAGGATAAATTCCTAAAAATTATTTCTCAGACCTAAAGACTTAGGTCATCATGAGCCAGCCCCTCGACTGTAAACTCAATCTATGAGGTACAGAAAATTAAGTCAATAACAGCCGACAAAACAATCTACTTCATAGATTTCACTACCTTACTACTTGGTGGACTAAAGTCCAACCGACATCTGTCTAAGCGATAAAACAGATTCCTCTCACCTATAGGTCAGAATTCAGCCTATATCTGTCGAACCAATAGATCAGAGCTATTTCACCCTGTAGATCAGGCTTCAGACTGTCAACAAGATGAATAGACTAGGTTCGACCTACAGTATAGTTCATCTACATGCTTTTCATTGTGCCTTTAGGCATAACAGAAGTCACTGCATGTTTTTGTATTTTCAGCGTACTATTATCTGATACACGCATTTCGATAAAATTTTCACCGATGGTGGCTACTTTACCAATAACACCGCCTGTTGTAACAACCTCATCACCTTTTGATATACTGGCTAATAGGTTGGTATGTTCTTTTGTTCGTTTCTGTTGTGGACGAATAATGAAAAAGTAGAACATCACAAAGATAATGCCAATCATTATAAACATCTGCACAGGAGAGCCATCCCCTTGACCCGCAGCATAAGCGTCTTGGATAAATAATCCCATAAGTTTTTCTCCGTAAATATAAATTTTATAAATTGCCGTATATTATGCCACTACCCAAGGCAAAGCGATAATATCTTCTAAGCTATTTTTCTGACAACGACACATCAGCACACGATCTAAACCAATGGCGATACCTGCACACTCTGGCATTCCAACTTCTAAAGCCTGTAAAAATCGCTCATCCACGGGAGCACTGGCTTTATTCTGACTCAAACGACACTCTAGATCACTCTGTAATTGCTGTCTATTTTTCTTTGCACTCACTTCTTCTTGGTACGCATTCCCTAATTCAACCTCACCGAGATACACCTCAAAGCGCTGAGCAACAGGGGTTTCATCCTGACTTAAACAAGAAAGTGCTTTTTGACAAGCAGGATAATCATAAATAAAGGTCAGATGCTGCTGGCTAAAGCTTGGCTCAATACAATGGGTCATTAAAATATCCAGTATTGCACTATTATCTAATGCTTTCGTTGAAACTAAATCAATGGATTGTTCTCTCAAACAAGCCATCAACACAGAATGACTTGCAGTATGAGGATTAAAGCGTAATATTTTTTGGAAAGCATCCTGATAGCTAATAAAATCACTGGTTTTAGCAAGGTGAGGAATAAGCCTTTGCAATAAAGTATCCACCTCCTGCATCAAATCTTTATAACGATAAGCGACACGATACCACTCCAGCATCGTAAACTCAGGGTGATGATGACGACCTATTTCCCCCATACGCCAGACTTTACAAATCTGAAAAATATCCCCCGAACCTGCGGCTAACAAGCGTTTCATCGGGTATTCAGCAGAGGTCTGTAGATAGCGAATGCCATCATGATCTTCTACAGCAAAACTATCGATATAAGGATCGGTTGTCGCACCTTGTGACAGAGCAGGAGTTTCAACTTCCATCACTTGCTGGCGATAGAAAAAATCCCGCGTATCATGCAATAGTTGAGCGCGTTCTAAGAGAATATCTAAAGACAAAAGCTACTTCTTAACGCGTGATACATATTCACCACTACGAGTATCTATCTTCAATACTTCACCTTCTTCAATAAATAAAGGTACTTTAATCGTTGCACCCGTTTCAGTCGTTGCAGGCTTAGTACCACCCTGCGCTGTATCACCACGTAAGCCAGGATCACATTGACTAATCGTTAGCTCAACAAAATTAGGTGGAGTAATAACAAGCGGTACTTCATTCCATAAAGTCACGACACAGCGGTCACCGTCTTTAAGCCAATAACGTGTATCACCGACGGCTGTTGCATCTGCCGCGACTTGCTCAAAGCTATTTTCATCCATGAAATGCCAAAATTCACCATCGGTATACAAATACTGTAATTCCTTTTCAATAACATCCGCAGCTTCTACACTCTCACCTGAACGCCAAGTTTTATCAATCACCCGTCCTGATTTTAAATTCTTTATTCGTACACGATTAAAAGCCTGCCCTTTACCTGGCTTAACAAATTCATTTGCAACAATATTATAGGGGTCGCCATTCAAAATAATCTTCAAGCCACTCTTAAATTCATTGGTATTATATGTAGCCATAGGTGTTAACTTTCCTGTGTTTGTTTTCAGCAATCCTGTTACGATCTGGCATCCTAACATTAATTCACCCTAGAAAAAAAAGAAACATCATCTTATGCCCCTTAAAAACCCCGTAAAGCCTTGGCAAAAAAGCCTTGCGAATGCTATTCGCTCGGTTGATGAACTCATTGATCAGCTTAATCTAGACCCACAACACCCTGATGCTCGTTACTATGATGCATCAACATTTCCACTGCGTGTACCCGCTAGTTTTGTTGCTAAAATGCAGCCACAGAACTGGCTCGATCCTTTGCTTCTCCAAGTACTACCTCAAACCATAGAAAACAAACTAACCCACCACTTTACACTCGATCCCGTAGGAGACATGGAAGCCGCGAAACAAAATGGTATCTTACAAAAATATCAAGGACGAGCATTAATCCTTGCTAGTGCCGCCTGCCCTATTCACTGTCGCTACTGTTTTCGCCAACATTTCCCCTACTCCGAGCATGTGCGCTACCAAGATGATTGGCAGTCTATTATTCGTGTGTTAGAGCAAGATACCAGCATTCATGAAGTCATTCTTAGTGGTGGTGATCCTTTGTCGCTCAATGATCTATCCCTTGCCTCGCTCTGCCAGCAAATGAGCAAAATCAAACACATTGATACCTTGCGTATCCATAGTCGCTACCCTATTGTCTTACCCGAACGTATTAATGATGAATTTTTAGCATGGTTTCAAGCATTAACGCTTAATAAAATCATTGTCATTCACTGTAATCATGCCAATGAAATCGATTCAACCACAGCAACCGCATTAAAGAAAATACGCTTAGCAGGGGGTATGCTCTACAATCAAAGTGTCTTACTACAGGGTATCAATGATTCTGTTGAAACACTCAGTGCATTAAGCAACCAACTTATTAATCACCACGTCACTCCATATTATCTACACCAATTAGATAAAGTCCAAGGTGCTGCTCATTTTGAAGTCAGTGATGAGAGAGCCATTGAGCTGATTGATTCATTACGCAATAGACTGCCTGGCTATCGTGTCCCCAAACTCGTACGAGAAGTCGCAACCCAATTATCTAAAACCCCTCTCTATTAAACAACTCTCTGCTATTATTGAAAATATACCCTACCAATAATTCCCGCTCTCATTGAAAATAAGCAAAAATAATCTATCCACAACTTGAGCAGGAATTGCTGATACCGACAAAACAAATAATAATTAAATGGTATGCACTCCTATAATGAATACGCTTGATCAAAAAAAACCAACCCCTGTACTCACTTCCTCCAGCATAAGACAATGGGCAAAAACCTTAGCTATCAAGGATGTTGGAAAAGTGACACGAGAAATTTATTTCTATATGGGTAACCTCAAAACCAATCTAATCTCACCACAAACACGTATTGAAATTACAGAGATAATTCGCCCACAGGCAGAAAGAGCACTAGAAAACTTAGAGAAGAAACTGAGTGATAGTACTTTTCCATTATCTGAACGCAATAAGAGTCTATTTAGTCTAAACCAGTCACTATTATTAGAAATGGCAGGAGCCTATCAACTCTCAGCCTTAGACATATTAACGAAGGGAATAAAAAATAAAAAGTTACTTTTGCTATCGATAGGTCGCACTCTGCATTACATGGGTCGTGTATTAATCAATAATCATGGTCTCTATATTAAGCCTAAAAAAGCACTATGGCGTGATATACATCACCTCTATTTGATTGCTTGTGAAAATGATATTCAAAACCTAAAAATACCAGAAAAAACAACCATAGATTACGAAAATATCTGTGAGACTATTGAGCTTTATTATAAAAAAATCAGCTTATTATCACTCTCTCACCCACATAGCAATAGAGCAGGTGAAATCGGTCGATTGAATCGTTTTTATCGCAAAGTACTTAACTATGTTGATATTTACTCTGATCCCAGCACCACAGAAGGTAAATATGCGCATATTGCCATGCTTAATAGTGATAGTGCACCCACATTAATGCCTGTCGCTGAGCTATTATATTCACCAACAGTGCGTTTATTTGACCTAAGCAAAGTACTAAAAATTCTTACCGAGTTTTGTAAAGAAACAGAAAATACCAGCTTGGGAAGTAATGACACTTTTCCCATGCTTAACCATAGCTTGGCAAAACGGCTGATTATTGCATTAACCACTGTCCAAAACCGTCGCTTTAAGCGTTTTCCTCGAAATGAAAGCACGACACTTATTAGTCATTTGAGAAATATTACTGAAGTACTAAAGTCTGATAATAAAAATAATAATTTAGAAGAGAGTGCTGATGACCTATTCCATGAGCTAACTTTTGGTGACCTCAATGCCACAACATGGAATACACCAGAACCCATTATTCAAGAGAAAGTCGATATAGAACTTAGAGTCTGGAAAATACAAAATAGTTGCTCAGAAGGCTACGGTTTACTTTGGGAAAATGATGATCCATCAGGGGTACGTGTTGGTGAGATAATTGCTATTCAAGACCCTAAGGATGATACTCATAAATGGCAGATTGGTGCAATACGCTGGATGGAATTTACTCCAAAGGTTGGTCTTTCTATTGGTATCGAATTATTATCTCCTAGTGCTATCCCTATTACCATTAAAAGTGTTAAGAATCGTACTATTCCACAGAAGCTACCTATTCAGGGTTTATTGCTACCGATTATTGAAGGTTTAAAAGAAAAGCCCTATCTCGTACTCCCTGATTATATTTTCAACCTAGGTGATATTATTGAAATAGAAAAAGGCAAAGACATTGAACACCTTGAAGTAACACGTATCAATAATAGCCTTGGTGCATTCTCTATTTGTGAATACATTGGATCAAAAAAAGAGGAAGAACAAGAAGATATTGATACTTATAATGATATTTGGGAAATTTTATAGGCGAATAAGCTTCTATTGATCCCGATGCCCTGTGAGGTTTTTAAAACCTCATGGGGAAACGCTAGAATCACTTTTTAAGAATCCCCAAAGGCAATGATTTTAATTATTATTTTCTGCGTTTATAGAAATACCTTAGCAGAAAAGGTATGGCTACCACCACTAAAGGAATAACAAGCAACAGAAAACCACTAGGAATCCAACAACCCCATGTATCAATATATTTCCACAACGATGATTCGGCATTCGATGCTTTAATCGCACTATCTATCAATGGTAATAGTGTATAGTACAGCGCCAAAAATCCAAGTATTAAACCACCATAGGTTAAACGTGTTGTTAAGGTTTCTATCTTGGCACTATTCTCTGATTGCAAATACTCATCGGTACGTTCTAGCTCATCTTTAATTATGTCATAATGCTTCTGTAGAGCTAAACCTTGAGTCTGTAATTCAAAAATACGTCGCCCCTGCATCTGATTGGTCAATGAATGAAACCAGTATTGATTCGTAAAGCGAATAAATTGATTACGCTGGCGACGAATATCAACAGACTGGGTCTCTACTAAACTCCCTGTTTCCAGAGAAATTTGCTCATCATAAAAGCGCAAACTGGCTTGATAAAATAATGCCTGAACCAACATGCGATCATAAATATAGGGAATATGGTTGGGTGCTATAATATCGTTAAAAAACGAACCATTGTAAATATAAGCATTAGAATAATCAGTAAAACCAAAGACACCCCCCTGATCTTCCCAAAGAGTGAATAACTTATCCTTTGTCATTTCCTTTAATATCGCTTTGCCATAGACAGACTGATCATGATCATTGATAAAATCTTCTGTTCTATCAACCCATGTCGCTAAATAGACAACTTGTTGCAAATCATCA
>JAGLEV010000009.1 GCA_023144895.1 Thiotrichaceae bacterium | reverse complement strand
CCTCCTTGTACAAAAGAAATAATAAAGGAAAAATCATGAAAAATAAAAACTTAATACCTATATTAATAAGTGGTAGTTTCTTAATAACGACGAATGTAGTGGCTAATGAAATACCTGTAACTCATGAAAAAACCTCTATCGAAGTGGGGCTAGAGGTGTGGAATCAGAATTCTACAGGTACTTTTCAGAATAATGGCACGGTGGTAGATTTTGATAAGCGAGGATTTAATGGTGCCATTAAACCTTCTATTTATCTTAATATAAAGACAGCCAGAAAAAGACCAAACCTTAAACTAAAATATACCAAAATCAATAGCAGTAAAAGTGGTCCTTTAGGCTCTAATCTTACATTAAATGGTCTTAACTACTTTACAAATCAAGATCTTAAACTAGAATATAAGGCTGATGTTTTTGACTTTATCCTAGAGCATGACACAATTAAAAGGAAAGAAATTTTTAATAACTCTACCGTTATTGATCTTGATTTGGGTGTAGGCGCTAGATACATTGATGGTGAGTTCTCAATAAGTCAATGTTCTCAAAATACCAAAATAGACTTTCAACAGTGGGTGCCGACAATTTATGCAAGATCAGAAATCAATGAGAAAGGTGATGATACTAAGTTAATTGCACAGATCATTTATTCTCCAAGCAGTACGCAACATCTTGATGCTAAAGTAGGCGTTTCTCAGAACTTTAGTAAAAATGTGAAGGGAGAGTTTGGTTATCGATTGAGCCAAACAAAAATTGCTGATAGTTATAATGTCGATGCTGAAACGAAAGGTGTCTATTTAGGGCTATCGAGAAAGTTCTAGATTGTATTCGTTTCAACTTTTTCTGAAAACATTATCTTTTTCACACCTAAGTTCAGCAAGCAATATTAGCTGACACTTAGGTTGATCATGACTGCCCTAGCCATTTTTGTAGATTACGCTTTAGTCTGTGGTTAACAGGCTGAAGCCTATCCTATCTTACTGGCTACGCCACATTTCAACTTCTTCAATCAAAGTCACCATATCACCCAACATACCTGCTGGCGTGTCTTTGGGTGAACATAGTGACTCTTCAGCAGAAAGTCGACCACCTTTACCAAACTCAATACAACTCATCATTTCATCACTCCCCTGATGTCGGTTCAACACAAACCATAGCCCCGTTTGAGTATTAACAAAAAGAATGGTCGGAATAGCAGCCTCATCACCCTGAGCTGTAGTATAAAAATAAGGCGCTTCAATAGCCCAATGTTTTAACAAAGGAATACCTTTCAAATCTGTCTCAGTATCATCATATTGACAGTTTTTTTGCTGACAAGTAAAAGCTAACTCTAACTCTTCATTCAAGTTTTCAACATCATAAAATATTGAGCTATCAACTGACTCTGGATCTTCTATACTCATTTTTTCTTCAGCTATTGACTTAGCTTCATCCGAATCATCATCTGGTTTCATTGTCTTTAGATCCTTCAGAGTTGAAGCTTTTGGATCAGACTCTTCACCCTGTTCATCTGCAGATAAACCTTGCCCATTAATAGAATTCTCAATGGGTTCTCCCACTTTATCGACCTCTGTTTTATCATTCATTGGGATGACATTGTAAATAAAGATCATCAGCAACAATGCAAATAAAGATAAAATTATTTTATAACGATATTTTAGTTTCATAATTTCCTAACTCCTTGGAAAAGGTGAACAAGGTAATTCTTATCAAGAACACCTGTTATTTATAACAAGTTAGGCTCAGCATCAAGCATTTTTGACAGGCTAAAGCTAACCAATACAATGAAGAATGCTCAGCTAGCAACCATCCTTAGCAGGCTAAACACAATGATTAAAACTCAGCCACCAACTATCCTTATATGAGCAAAGCACGATCACTCCTACCTTCTTCATCCTAGCTCCTCATTAATTAGGAATGCTTTATTAATTCCAGCACAGACTATAATTAGATATAGATCGAAGAAATCTACAATGGTTCACTAGAAATAAGAGCTTAAATATAATAAAAATATAAGAAAAAATAATAAAGATAGTCTACTTTAAATCATAGGCTCTATAACTATTTACCACATAACCCTATTACGTCTGTTAATTAAGAGATTGAAAATAATGAATAATAACTACAATATGAAACTTGCTGGTATCGCGCTATTATTTATCTACTCAACAAGTGCAGCTGCCAATCAAAATAAATACCAAGACCCTATGATGGTTTCCATTCCCTCAGGTAAATTGATTAAAGGCTGTATTCAAGAGGCTCCTTGCCCTCCTGAAGAGCGCCCTTTAGTCAGTGTTATTTTACCAAAATTTACAATGAGTCAACATGAAATCACCTTTTCACAATGGGATCAATGTTACACAGAAAAAGCCTGTAACCATTCCCCAGATGACAATGGTTGGGGTCGTGGTCATCGCCCTGTTATTAATGTTAGTTGGAATGATGCTCAGCAGTTTTTAACATGGATATCAGCAAAAAAAGGGAAAAATTTCCGCTTACCCACAGGATCAGAATGGGAATATGCCGCCAGAGCAGGTACAACAACAGCAACCCCTTATGGAAACTGTCTACAACCGAGTTCAGCAAACTTTGATTCACGTTATGGTTATACGCGTTTTTCTTGTGAGTATGAAAAGCATTACGTGGGTAAAACGACCACGGTTGGAAGCTATCCAAAAAATAATTATGGACTGTATGACACCATGGGTAATGTTGGAGAGTGGACATCTAGCTGTGCAACACCCAACCTCTTACAAGCAGAAACCGCAACATACTGCACTAAGCAAGTGATACGAGGTGGCTCGTGGGATACCCTACCTTGGGCAACACGTTCAGCGTCTCGTGATAATGCTCAAGAGAAAAATGTACGAAATATTTATACAGGATTCAGGATTGTTTCTGAGGATTAGGCAGATAGCAATAGTCAGACCATTCAAAACTGCGGGTATGTAGAGTGCAATAACCATCTTTCATTCTGCCACCTAAGTAGTTAATGGAGGTTTGTAAAATGTCACACTGTAGGACTTCAAGCTTCACAGAGTTCATCACACAAGCAACTTTTGAGTTGTTTTCTGATGCCATTATTATATAGCCCGCTTCTTGCTCTCCAAAATGAAAAGCATATTCAAACTCAAGAACACCTCCCCAAATAAAGACAGAGTAATAGACTATATTAGTTTTCAACTTAGCCGCAAGATAATGTAAATATTTCAAGAAATCTTCTGGTGGTAGTGACTCATCAGATGAATCAGGGTGTTGTTTAAATAGAGTGGCATAATCGATAGGACAAGTCTGCGCGTCTAAATCAATATTCTCCGTTATTTTATGCCATGAAACATAATCTTCAAACCAACGGGAACAATGCGCACCCTCTTCGCTAATAGGGGTAATGATTAATAACCCATCATCAGAAAGATCTAAGGTTTTCTCTTCATCGACAATATTGCCGTGCTCATTGTAAACTTTTATTACCTCTTTAATCCCATCAGGAATTAAGAACACATAGCCTTTTAATAACTCAATCTCACTAAAATATTGAAGAGCTTCTGGCGTAGGTTTAAGCATAATTTCACTAGAATACCACGTCATACAACGAGCCCTATGACTAATCCAAGTAGCAACCAAATCCAAATAATCTTTTTAAACTGCTTTTGACAGTATTGGAAATCTTCAATATTAGGCTCTTTATTGCCTCCTAATACTTGCTCATCACTACCCAGCTTTAGATTCATTGAAGCCCCTGCAACAGTAAGGATTAAACCAGAGTTAAGGCTACGCACTATTTTCGTTTGTTGTGCTTTCCAACGCGCTCCCGCTAGGTCTCGCTCTCCTACTAATAGCCAGCTCAACGCGGTAAGACGTGCAGGCATAAAGTTAAGAAGATCATCAAGTCTAGCAACAAATTTACCAAAACATTCATGTGCCTGACTACGGTCACCCCATAACAGATCGAGTTCTCGTGTTAAGCGATAGATAATCAACATAGGAATACCCCCCACCCAAAACCAGAATAAAGGTCCTATCACTAAACTATTGGTACTCAGAAGAAATTGCTCTATCGATAATCGTGTTAATTGTTTTTCATCGTTAAACTCAGCACCTTGATAGCCAATTTTAGCTAAGCTTTTATGGATATTTAACCAATCTTTATCGGCAAAGAGCTGAGGTATCCGCTTGATATAGTCAAATAAAGCACGTGATGAAATGGCTAAAGCGACCAGTAAAATATCCATTGGCCAGCCGAATGAAGCACTCATGAACCAAGTCATCAATAAGATAGGTATAATCAAGGTTGCCCAAGCTAATACACCTTGAGCATAGGATTCAAAAGGCTCTTGTGCTGTATTTAACATTGCTTCAATACGTTGCGCCCACTGCTGAAAATACTGTAGTGGATGCCAGCGCACAGGCTCACCAAAAAAGTGATCCATCAGTAAAATAAGTGGCGTAATAATAAAGTGATTACTTGGCATTATATTATGATAATTAGTATTCTTAAATCATTGATCATACTTTACATTATGAGAAGATTATAGCGAAAAGTGTATTTCCTATACTGCCTCATCAACTAAGCGTGCATAAAGGTCATGATCATCACTATGGGTGATCTCCACTTCAACAAACTGCCCTGATTCTAGTGATATATTTTCGATAAGAACTTGCCCATCAATTTCGGGTGCATCGGCATAACTACGAGCAAGAGTCAGCTCACCTTCAACATCATCTGTTAAAACAATCATTCGACTACCCACTCGGTTCTTGAGTCTTGCCCGACTGATCCCTGCTTGTACCATCATAAATCGCTCCAAACGATTTTCTTTTTCATCTTGATCCACAGGATTAGGCAAGTTATTCGCCTCAGCACCCTCAACATCGGAGTAAGTAAAGCAACCGACACGATCTAATTGTGCTTCTTCAATGAAATCTAATAAACATTGAAAATCAGCTTCTGTTTCACCAGGAAAGCCTGTAATAAAAGTACTACGAATGGCAATTTCTGGGCAAATTTCACGCCATTTCACAATTCGATCTAAGACTTTTTCAGCATGGGCAGGGCGACGCATGTCTTTTAATAAACGATGACTTGCGTGCTGAAAGGGAATATCAAGATAAGGTAAAATCGTCCCTTCTGCCATCAATGGAATGAGTTTATCAACATGAGGATAAGGGTAAACATAATGCAAACGAACCCAAACCCCCATCTGCCCTAAGGTTTCAACCAACTGTTGAATATGTGAACGCACTGGGCGACCTTTCCAAAAACCTGTTTGATAACGAACATCTAAACCATAGGCGCTCGTATCTTGAGAAACAACGAGTAACTCTTTGACACCTGCTTTCACTAAACGCTCAGCATCTTCAAGCACATCACCAATAGGATAGCTTTGTAATTTACCGCGCATTGAGGGAATAATACAAAAAGAACAGGAATGATTACAGCCTTCTGAGATTTTCAAATAGGCATAATGACGAGGCGTTAATTTCAAACCCTGTGGAGGAACAAGGCTACTAAAAGGGTCATGAGGTTTTGGTAGATGCTTATGCACTGCACCCATCACTTCTTCATAAGCATGAGGCCCTGTAACCGCCAACACATCAGGATAAGCATCAAATACTTTTTGTGAATCTGCACCTAAGCAACCCGTTACAATGACTTTGCCATTCTCAGCCAAGGCATCACCAATAGTATCCAGTGATTCTTGTACTGCAGAATCAATAAAGCCACAGGTGTTAATAACCACCATATCCGCATCATGAAAGGTATTGACCAGCTCATAACCTTCCGCTTTTAACTGCGTCAAGATACGCTCAGAATCAACTAATGCTTTAGGGCATCCAAGGCTAACGAAGCCGATACGTGGAGTAGAGTTCATAAATGAATCGCTGAATATTAGCAAAAGCTGAATATTAGCAGATTAGAAGCATAAATGATCGTAGAAAACACGGCGGAACTCATAAAACCCCATGACAAAATTAGTTTCAACTGGATTAGTCGTGCTTATTTACGTAGAATGCCCGCATTAACACTGTAGGGCACGGTATGTACTGATTTGTTTAAATTTAGAACATTACATTACTAAATACAGCGTTTACCTTTTTCGATTTTTCAAGGAGATAATATGTCTACACAACACCCTATTGTTGCGGTAACGGGTTCATCTGGTGCAGGAACAACTTTTGTAAAACGTGCATTTGAAAACATCTTTCGCCGTGAAGGTATTAGCCCTGCGATTGTTGAAGGTGATAGTTTTCATAGCCTTAGCCGCAACCAGTTTAAAGAAGCTGTTACTAAAGCTGAAGCTGAAGGCAATAATAACTTCAGTCATTTTGGCCCTGAAGCTAACGACTTTAAAGCGTTAGAAAGCTTATTTAGTGACTATGGTAATACGGGTGGTGGTAAAAAACGTTATTATTTACATAATGATGATGAAGCTGCTGAGCACAATAGCCGCCTAGGTTGTAATCAAGATTCTGGTGACTTCACACCATGGGAAGACCTAGAGTTAGGTACTGATATTTTGTTCTATGAAGGCTTACACGGCTTGGTTCAAGGCAAAGATTATGACGTTGCTTCTCACGTAGATTTAGGTGTAGGTGTTGTACCTAGTGTTAATCTAGAGTGGATTCAAAAGATTCAGCGTGATAGTGCAGAACGTGGTTATTCTGAAGAAGCAATTGTTGATACCATTATGCGTCGTATGCCAGATTATATCTCTCATATCACTCCTCAGTTCTCACAAACGGATATTAATTTCCAACGTGTGCCAACGGTTGATACTTCTAACCCCTTTATTGCTCGTGATATCCCTACTCCTGATGAGAGTTTTGTCGTTATTCGCTTTAAAGATCCCATGAAATTTGGTATTGATTTTTCTTATTTACTGAATATGATTGGCAATTCATTTATATCACGTAGAAATACTATTGTTGTTCCTGGTGGAAAAATGGGAATGGCAATGGAGATTATCCTGACACCGATTATTCACAAGATGATTGAGAATAAAGGCTAATCACTTTTCTTAAATCTTAGTTGCTTTGTAGTGCCAGACAGCTGGCATACCACAAAGCGGCTAAGCAAATACTCATCAAAATTCTAATACTATCTGCATTATTCTTTGGTATCCTTCATACTATCTAAAAAACAATATTCTGCCAAAAATCATTATAATAATGCCACAAGGTAACTACTTTAATTAATAATAAATTCAGCCCCCTATTCTGAGAGCCTTGGACAATAAAAGATTAAGAGCCAATATCATTGATCACTTAATATTTTTAAAATATTAATACCAATAATAAATAGTACTACTATTTATTTTGGATAAGGGACAGAAATATAACGCCCTGTGGCAATACCATCGATTATATCCATATAGAGTCTGTTTTGTGGTGTTCCACCATATAACTCATGACTATGAAAGAAAAAAGTACTCACCTTTCTTTTCTTTACATTAATATCCATAATTTGCTGTGCTTTTTGCAATGATGCACTATTAGGAATAACTCGTGTATCTAAACGATGATAATAATGACCATTATCTGTTTTAGTTGATCGCCCATATCTAACTTTATCTCTTAAATAAACAGGAATCGCTGTTTGCACCGTTCTCCCTGCATTGACTCCATGATATGACAATGGGACTTTTGTATTTCTACCCTCAATATTTCCAATAATATGATATAAATTAATGATATTCATTTCCTGATTCTTTGCTGAAGCAACATATCGTCCAGAAGTTGCTAATGTATGAATACCCAATTGAACTCTATAAGGATTCAGAGCATTGATTCTTCTTGCCCACTGCTGACTATGAAGACATCGATTACTCGGATCGGTACATTCAATAAAAACAGTAAAATGTGCCTTATTATAGCTATCCCTTAAACCATCTCTAACAACATCATAGGTATTTCTTGCCCTATTCTCCCCAATATGATCAATCGTAATACTCACCTTCGGTCTCCTATGACCCCATCGACGGTGGTGGTGGTGATTTTTATACTGATTTAAAAAACGTTTTTGATACCATTTCCTAGAAAACTGAGGTTGCCTATTGATGCTTACTTTTTGGCTCTTAGCCGAAACTAATAACCCACTAAAATATTTAAAGGATCTAGCTACAACGACTTGTTTTTTTATATTGACTACCATTGGATAGGTATATTCAATTGAAGGAATCACGTCCATTATCATACTAACCTTTGTAATACAGGGACACACTCCTATTAACTATAGGGATAATAATAAATAGCGACTGTATTAATAATAATTGTTATAATTTTTATTGTTAGTATAATAATTTTATTGACACACTCTCTGCTTAATTCACAGGGAATTAAAATACTAATACTAAATAGATTATATAATATATTTTAGATTATATTTTAGATTATTTTGTATCCAGCCATTCCTTGACCAACCAAAAGATGAGGTTGACAATCCACTGTTCCCGTGAGATTTTAGTTGAAGGTTGATGCTACGCGATTCTTCTAAAAAAAAGCAAAGATCACAAAATTTAGAGCATTTCACAGAGGCAAAGGAACGGCTAGTTGACAACGATTTAATGATTTATTTGCAACTCACTGAGACCTGAAAGCTGTTTAGAATGATTTCACTAAAGCTCTCATCTGTTGACGAACTTTAGAAAAATTCTTTATCAACCTAAGTGATTTTTTATCCATAAAAAGTCTATTGATATTTCTATTACAATCCCTTTATTATTAGCTTCTTAGATTACTTCATCCTATGATAATGCGATATTTATATACATCAAGACTATAATAAATAAAGACCTACTACTTTTATTACCTTTATACGGAGCTTATGAGTCCAATGAAATATACTCTTGCTATGATTTGTTACTTATTAGCTAACATTGCGCTTGCAGGTGGAGGTGAGTCCTACAAACCTTTTTTTGTAGATCGTGGCTTTAATGTTTTACATCATAAGCTGATTGATACACTAATAAAGCGCCCAACAAACTTTAATTCAACAACTTACACATGGGTTGAATATAGTGAGAGGGGAGTATTTCAACACTATAATCTTAGAGCATGGGCAGAGTTCTTGAACATATCTAAAGAAGATGCTGAACTGATTATTTATAAAAAAAAGAATCTAGACAGTCTTCCTAAAGCCGTTCGTGAATATATGGATATTGCCCATGAACAAGAGCCTCTCGTTAACTTTGCAGTAAAATGGAAGGAGACAGCTGAGGATGCTATTCAGCGTCAAGCCAAAGAAGCAGAGATGGCTAAAACAATGATTAAGCGGATAGAAAAGCAATTAGAGACAACAAAAGCGCCTTTCTTGCGTCAACGATATGTTTTCTTGATGATTCGCTTAGCTCACTATACTAATGTTGGCTCTAACCATAGTGAAGAACCTGTTGCACGGCTGTATGAAAAATATAATGCTGATATTAATGCGCTTGATAATGAAGTAAAACAATGGATTATTTCTTTAAAAGCAGGAAGTCTAAGAGCGAATAAACCCGCAGAATCTGCCTATCTCTTCGCAATGGTTTATCGTGACTCGACGACTAAACGCGTAGCCGCTCATGTTGATTTTCGGATTACAACAGATGAGCAATGGAGTCAACTAATCGCACTGTGTAAAAATGATAATGAAAAAGCCTTAATGCACTTTATGCGAGCCACAAAGACAAATGCGAATACCTTAGAAGAGTTTAAAACAATTTATGCCTTAGCCCCCAATTCAAAATGGCTCGATTCCTTACTTTATCGAGAGTTAGAGTATGTACAGTTTAGTCGGTATTATGAATATACCCAGAACCCAAAACTTAAAAAAATGAATGCTGTGTTGATTGCTGATCTTGATAAATATCAGGACTCCAGAACAACAGATGCGGAGAGAAAACAACTGGAACAACGGCGTATTAGCTACCTTCAAAAGCTCAGCACACAGGTCAAGAAAATTATTAAAGAGAATAAGCGTAAGGATTTATTCTTTGCTCGATATGCTCAGCTATACCTAGAATTGCTCTCAACGAATAAACTTGCAACAAGTGATGTGCAAAGCTTTATAAAAGCCTACGCCCAAGACCCTCGTGCCCAATATGTTAATAAATTAGAGCTTTATGCCTACTTGAACAATATGGATAAAGTCGATGCTAATAAAGAGCGAGAAATATCAAATTACTTAGAGGCTATCGCCAAAAATACAAAAAAGAATGAGTCTGACTATGATTATGAAATAGATGATTATATTATCTATACCTTCACTAAACTAGAATCTTTCTATAAAAACAACAAAGAAGAGGGAAAACACTATGTTAGTAAAAATAGAGGTGACATTACTATTGATAATATGATTATTTATCAACTTCGAGATCTTAATGCTTTATTAAAGAAAGATAAGCCTAGTGCTCTTGAGGTTCAGCTCAGCCAACCCTTAAAAGAACATTTAAAACATAGCCATAATATTGAAACTATTTATGCTAAGAAGTATCTCTCAGCAGGTTTATTTTCTAAGGCAAAAGAATCGCTAGAACAAGCAAAAAATACAAAGCAATGGAAGACAACATACAACCCATTTACTACCAGCCGTGGTAGTCATAATCGGATTAAATCGACCCCCTTCACTATGAAAAAATTTACAGAGGTTGTACTTGAAGTCCAAAGAAAGATAAAAGAAAATCCAGAGAATAGCCAAAACCATTTTATCCTCGCAACAGCCTATTATAATATGTCATGGTTTGGTAACTCACCAATGTTGATTCGTGAGTTTCGTTCAACAACATCACACTATGGTGGTGCTCTAGATATGACTATGGCAAAAAAGCACTACCAGAAAATCATTGCATTAGATAATGATCGTGAATTAGTTGTCAAATCACTCTATGCTTTAGCAAAGATAGAAAACAATGAAAACCTCATTAAATTTGCTGCCAACAAGGAAAGTCACTGGCCAGATTTTTTGACTGATGACCATGATTCTTATGCTGAAAGTATGGCAAAGAAAAAGGCGTTAGGTTTTGGCATCTATTTTAAGAAAATAAAGGATTATCAAGATACTCAATATTACAATGAAGTGATTAAAGAATGCGCGGCTTATATGAATTTTTAAAACGTAGACCTCGTTCCTTTCCATCGGAACTAAAACTAGTTATCTTGCTCGTCCTTAGCTTCATTGGCACGATACTAATATTTGATAAACCATTAACTCAAAGCTCTATCCCTATATCCTATTACTATTGGCAACAGAGCTATGAGGTAAGCCCTCTGGTATTAAAAAAATATGCCCCCCATAGACTGTATATAAAGTTCTTGGATCTTGCCTACCGAAACAATCAGTTAATAATCAATAAAACCAAGTTTAAACAAGAGATTACCGTTAATTACATACCTGTTATTTATCTCTCTAATATGGCATTAAAACAAAGCAAAGAATCTAAGATCATGTCATTGATTAATCAAGCGGTTAATCGTGTGCAACATCAAAAAATTCAAATTGATTGTGATTGGAGTGATTCGACAAAAGATAAGTATTTTCAATTATTAGAAAAGCTCGGTAAACAATATGCAGAAGTGAGTGTCACCATACGCCTGCATCAAGTAAAATTTTTTGAAAGAACGGGCGTTCCTCCCGTCACTAAAGGTGTACTCATGTATTATAATATGAGTGATATCTATGATCCTGCCACACAAAATTATATTCTCGATAATAGTATGGCTAAACGCTATCTTGTTAACTTCAAACGCTACCCACTCGCACTTGATCTCGCTCTACCTTTATATCAGCAGGTACGCGTGATCCGACAAGGTCGCTGGGCTTATATGAGTCGTGGTATTAGCCCACTCAATCTTAAAAAACTGACCAAAATTAGTATGAGTCGCTACCATGTCAATAAGGGGCATTATTACCAAGGTCAGTACCTCTATCCTGATGATATTTTAGTACTTGATAAAATTAATATTAAACAACTTAAAATCGCTATTAAAAATTTAACGAATTTTATCCAGCCTAATGAGATTACTTTTTATGATCTGCCTAGCGCACAACGCTTTAAGCCAGTGGAGCTTAAGCAATTAGTGTCAGAGTTGCGTTAATTTCGCTATAATATCGTCATTTTCTACTGACGAGACTTACCGTTATGAATCTAATCTCTCCCATTCGGGGATTACGCCCCGCAACAGGTCGGGCTGACGATGTTATTGCTCCTCCTTATGATGTGCTTAATACTGCTGAGGCGCGTGAGCAAGCTGAAGGTAAGCCTTGGAGCTTTTTGCATATCTCTAAACCAGAGATTGATCTTCCTGAAGGTACCGACCCTTATGCTCCTGAAGTGTATGCAAAAGCTGCTGAAAACCTTGAGCAGATGATCAAGGAAGGTGTATTAAAGCAGGATGAAAAACCTTGTTACTATGCCTATCGCCTTATTATGGGTGATATTATACAAACAGGTTTAGTCGCTGGTGCTTCAGTGGCTGATTATGATACCAACCGTATTCGCAAACATGAATATACTCGCCCTGTTAAAGAGGATGACCGTGTACGCCAGATTGATGCCACGAATGCACAAACAGGTCCCGTATTACTCGCTTATCCTGATGCACCGATTGTTGATGAGATATTAGCAAAAGCTTCTGCTGGCACACCCGATATGGATGCAACGGCTGATGATGGGATTCAACACACCTTATGGGTCATTGATGATGATGCTACCCTCTTGCAACTTACTGATGCTTTCAATGCAATGAGGGCTATTTATATCGCTGATGGGCATCACCGCTCAGCCTCAGCTTCACGTATTTGCGCGCAACGCAGTAAAGATGACAACGCACCATGGAATTACTTTTTATCCGTGACCTTCCCGCATCATGAAATGAAGATTTTTGATTATAATCGTGTGATTAAAGATTTGAATGGATTATCTGCCGATGAGTTTATTGTTAAAATTAGTCATCATTTCAGTGTAGAAAAAAGCGATACACCTGTTAAGCCTATACAGACTTCAGAGTATGGAATGTATATGGACAAACAGTGGTACCGCCTGACCCTGAATAATAATTTAATTGACGCTAGTGAAGATGCTGTCAGCCGCTTGGATATTAGTCGCCTTGCAAAGCATTTGATTGATCCTATACTGGGTATTAGTGACCCTCGTACTGATAATCGTATTGATTTTGTGGGTGGGATTCGTGGCTTAGAGGGTCTTGAAAAGCGGGTTAATAGCGGTGAAATGGCCGTTGCCTTTGCTATCTTTGCGACACGTATGGAAGATTTAATGAATGTCGCTGATGATAATGATGTGATGCCACCCAAATCAACGTGGTTTGAGCCTAAGCTAGCCGATGGTATTGTTTCCCATCTGTTGAAGTAAGGTCTTAAATTTAACTTGCAAAGGCGTTATATTCAGCGTCTTTGCAACACCTTTCTGAGTTGTCCATTATGAACCTTATTGAAACATCACTTAAAATTGCCTTAGATGCTTATTCAGGAAAGAAAGATAAGGCAGGAATGACCTATATTCTTCATCCATTAAGAGTGATGGAGAAGATGGATACTGAAGAAGAAATGTCAGTTGCTATATTACATGATGTCATCGAAGATTCAGCTTATACCCATACCAATTTATTGAATGCAGGGATTCCTGTCAATATTGTTGAGGCTGTCATTGCGCTTTCAAAAACTGATGGTGAAGATTATAATGTGTTTATTGAAAGAGTATTACAGAACCCCTTAGCATCTAAAGTCAAGAAAGCGGATATTGAAGATAATATCAATATCTTACGATTAAAAGAAGTGCATCAAGAGGATTTACAGCGCCTGCAAAAATATCATCGAGCATGGCTAAGGCTTAAAAACAACCCTCATAATGTATAACGGTATAGCACTATGAAATATTTAATCATACAATGCTAGCTAAAATGAATACTTGATTATATTGACAGGAATCAATGTCAAAACAACCTCCATCACACAAGCTAAAAGCATTGACAAACCAAACTATTCCGTGGGGAAAATGAATGAAAATTAAATTTGATGCAGAAAAAATAAAGCGCTACAACACCACTGCACCACGTTACACTTCTTACCCCACAGCGGTTGCCTTTAGCCCTAATTTTACTGAGGCTGACTACTTACAGCACGCAAAAGACAGCAACCAACATGCCACACCTTTATCCCTCTACTTTCATATCCCCTTTTGTGACACCGTCTGTTTTTATTGTGCCTGTAATAAAGTGGTCACTAAAGATTATTCCAAAGCAGATAAGTACTTAGATTACCTGTATCGAGAAATTGATATTCAAGCTGGATTATTTGATCAATCTCGTATCGTTGAGCAGTTACATTGGGGAGGAGGCACACCGACCTTTCTGAACCATCAGCAAATTAAAGATTTAATGGCTTATACCCGTCAATCTTTTAATTTATTAGATGATGATAGTGGTGATTACTCTATTGAGATTGATCCACGTAGTGTCAGCAAGGAAACGATTAAGCTATTACGAGAGGTAGGCTTTAACCGCTTTAGTCTTGGTGTACAAGATGTTGATGACAAGGTACAAAAAGCCGTTAACCGCATTCAACCAATTGAAGAAACTAAGACGATTATTGATGCCTGTCGTGACAATAATACTCACTCCATTAGCATCGATTTAATCTATGGTTTACCCCTACAAACGATTGATAGCTTCACGACGACCTTACAACGTGTGATTGAGCTATCACCTGATCGCTTATCGATCTTTAATTATGCTCATCTGCCACATATATTCAAACCACAACGTCGCATCAACGAAGATGATTTACCGATTGCAGAAGATAAGCTAATTATCTTACAAAAAACCATCGAGGCGCTAACCGATGCAGGTTATGTTTATATTGGCATGGATCACTTTGCCAAGCCTGATGATGAGTTAGCTCAAGCACAAAGAAAAGGCTCGCTACACCGTAATTTTCAAGGATATACAACTCATGCTGACTGTGATTTAGTCGCAATGGGAGTGAGTGCAATCAGTAAAGTCAATAATGCCTATTGTCAAAATGATAAAAATATAGAAGCATATTATCAGCAAATTGATGACAAGCATTTACCGATTATACGAGGTATTGCTTCAACTGATGAGGATCTAATACGTCATCAAATTATTCAACAATTAAGCTGTCACTTTACACTGGATATGCAAACCATAGAAACAAAGTTTACGATTAATTTTAATGACTACTTTGCCACTGAAATGAAGGAACTGGCAATCATGGCGGAGGATGATTTATTGATCTTGAAAAATGGCAAAGTAGAAGTGACTGCCACAGGGCGTTTATTAATTCGTAATATCTGTATGGTCTTTGATGCCTACCAGCGCAAACAGACTGGTAAGCAACAGTTTTCTAAGGCAATATAAACAATAGATTTTTGGCTACAATCTAACAGGAACGACTGTATTGATACAGGCTAACCCTGTTTATTTACCTTAGAAAGCCAGGGCGCTCAATAACAGGAATGACAGGAGGCAGCTCAGTGGCTGGTCTAGCCTCCTCTATAGGAGGTACTCCTAAGCCTGGCTTAGGAGCAGCAGCAATGTCTTCTACTTCTGCTTTTCCTAAGCCTGCAGCAACCAGTGTTACCCGAATTTCATCGCTCATTTCAGGGTCAAGTGCATTACCAATAACAACAATCGCATCATCAGATGCAAGTTCTCGGATAATACTACCCACTTCATCAAACTCATGAATTCCCATATCAAAGCCTGCCGTAATATTCACTAAAATACCCTGAGCACCTTTTAGTGAAACATCTTCCAATAATGGACTTGAAATTGCTGATCTAGCGGCGGCGACTGCTCGCTCATCACCCGTAGCAACGCCCGTTCCCATCATTGATACACCCTTATCCGTCATCACGGTACGGACATCAGAGAAATCAACATTGATCAAACCAGGACGTGTAATAAGCTCAGAGATACCCTGTACCGCATTGAGCAACACATCATTAGCCGCCTTAAAGGCATCAATAAGAGAAGCTTTAGGGTCAAGTGAGCTAAGTAACTTTACATTAGGAATAGTAATAATAGAATCAACGTGCTTACTGAGTTCAGTAATACCCTCTTCCGCCATTTTCATGCGTTTAGGACCTTCAAAAGGAAATGGCTTAGTCACTACGGCAACGGTTAACACACCTAATTCACGCGCTATTTCAGCCACCACAGGTGCAGCTCCAGTACCTGTCCCACCTCCCATACCAGCAGTGATAAAGAGCATATCAGCTCCGTTCACAAAAGATTTTAGCTCTTCACGATCTTCCAATGCCGCTTCACGACCGACAAGAGGGTCTGCACCTGCTCCCAATCCATTGGTTAGCACTTTGCCTATTTGTAATAAATTATCAATACCTGTCTTTTGTAATGCCTGTGCATCAGTGTTTGCACACATATACACAACACCTTCAATACCTGCCTCAACCATATTTTCAACAGCGTTTCCGCCGCCACCACCAACACCAATGACTCGAATATTTGCGGTTATTTCCTCATCTTCTATTACTTCAAACATATTACACCCAGATTCGTTATTATTTGGCTCTAAAACCGTTTTTATAGACTGTTTCAATATGTGTATTAAAACAGCTTTTTTATTCACACTCTAGTACTCTCTGAAGAGCGTTCTAAATATAATAAGAACTCTTTAATTTTTATCTGAATCGCAACACTGAAAAATTAACATAGACACTGGATTTTTAGGCGATTAAATTTAAAATTATCAATAAAACCCAGTTGATACATTAGTACATCCATTCGCTAAAGCATGACAAAAATTGACTTCCAAGTGGTTAATTATTAAGTATTTCAGTAAGTAATTGTGAGCAAGAATAACAACACAGATGACAGCTTGAAGACTCATTTATACAAATATTTTGAGCTAGTTAGTGTATTAGGTCACTATGTACTTAAAGCTTAACCCATATCTACAAGAAGGTAGATAGGAGGAGTGATTTAACCAATAAAGGGTAAAAAAAATTTATGCTTGTTTCTTTAAGAAAGCCGAGACTAGTACAATCTGAGTACCATTGACTTTACCTTCGATATGCAGAGGATTATCCGTTAAACGAATATTTTTCACGCTAGTTCCACGTTTAGCGGTAAAGTTTGCACCTTTCACTACAAGGTCTTTAATTAAGGTGACGCTATCGCCTGTTGCTAATGGTGCTCCATTACTGTCACGAGTCATCAGCTGATCATCATCGTGACTATTTTCTATTGATTGCGCCCATTGTAAAACATCATCTTCAAGATATAGCCCATCTAATAAGCCGTTAGCCCAAGCGTGTTCATTAAGCTGGGTCAGTAAACGCCACGCCATAACCTGCACAGCAGGTTCAGTTGACCACATGGTATCACTAAGACAACGCCAATGCTCACTCGCTTCTGTCGCATTCAATGAAGATAAACACATCGAACATAATAAAACAGATTGGTCTATCGTTGCATTTTCACTGGGAGGAACACTATAGGCATCAAGCAGATCTTTTGATTGACACAATTCGCACTGTGAATCTGCACGTGTTTTTAATGATTCGATAAGGCTCATAGTTTACTCTTAGTTTGTATTATCATTGGCTTCTCAAACTAACAAAAATTACTGATGTAATCCACCATAAACCTGTCAATACCTGACTTTCCAATCACACGATAACAAGGGAATAATACTGATCGGGTTTAATCGATTAATATTAGTAACAAAACAGCCCGCACTGCAACTGACCGATTGATTAACTCAGCCTATTGTTGATATGAAACAGTCTTCATTTTTTAGCCATAAAATTCAAATCTTCAATAGCAACCCTATGTCTCAACATAGGATCACTCAACGAAGTATCTGAAGCAAACCTGTTTTAGTTCGCTTGGTTACGCAAGAATGAAGGTATATCGAGTAAGTTTGAGTTATCAGTCTCAGCTTGTTGCTGTTGTTGTTGTGTTTCATGATTAACATCACTACCTACGACTCGCTGAGTTTGTCGCCCCTGATAAGGATCATGTGCAACACGAACAGCACGTAAAGCGCCTGGATTATGCTGTGGATCAACCACAGGAGCTGCAACTTCTACTTTATCTTGCTCAAGACCTGTAGCAACCAAAGTCACACGAATTTCATCGCTCATTTCAGGATCAACCACATTGCCAACCACAACAACAGCGTCATCAGAGGCAAATTCACGAATGATATTACCTACTTCATCAAACTCATGAATTCCCATATCAAGCCCACCGGTGATATTCACTAGAATACCCTGTGCGCCTTTAAGAGAAACATCTTCAAGCAAAGGGCTTGAAATCGCTGCTCTTGCCGCTGTCGTTGCACGATCTTCACCACGGGCAACACCGGTGCCCATCATTGAAACACCCTTGCCTGTCATGACAGTACGCACATCCGCGAAGTCAACATTGATCAAGCCTGAGCGAGTAATTAGCTCAGAGATGCCTTGTACCGCGTTAAGTAGTACATCGTTAGCCGCTTTGAACGCATCGATAAGCGTAATGTGCTTACCTAAAGAGCTCAATAGCTTCTCATTAGGGATAGTAATAATCGAGTCAACATACTTGCTTAACTCATCAATCCCCGCTTCTGCTGCTTTCATGCGCTTAGGGCCTTCAAAAGGAAACGGCTTAGTCACAACAGCAACGGTTAATACACCTAACTCTCTTGCCATTTCTGCAACAACAGGTGCTGCACCCGTACCCGTACCGCCACCCATGCCAGCCGTAATAAAGAGCATATCAGTTTCACCCACTAGCTCTTTAATTGTCTCACGGTCTTCTAGTGCCGCTTCACGCCCTACTTCTGGATTTGCTCCAGCGCCCAAGCCTTTTGTTAATGCATTACCAAGCTGCAACAAGCTATCAACACCTGTGCTTTGTAGTGCCTGTGCATCAGTATTAGCACACATGTACTCAACACCTTCAATACCAGACTCAACCATATTTTTTACTGCGTTTCCGCCACCACCACCAACACCAATTACTCGTATATTGGCTGTTGTTTCATTTGTATCTATCATTTCAAACATATTACACTCCAGCTTCGTTATTTATTTGGTCATTAAGACCTTACTTCGTTGTATTAATACTTCTTCATCAGAAGTCATTTGTTGGAATCTTCTGGGTATCAAAGATTTCCATTAAGCCAATTTTTAAATCGTGTCCAAAAGCTCTCTTTATTAGTATTTACAAACGAATGATTATCACCATAGGCTTGTTGGTCTACACCGTAAAGTAGTAAACCAATACCAGTTGAGTGAATTGGGTTCTCAACCTCGCCTTTCAACCCGCCAATATCTCTTGGCATTCCAATACGAACTGGCAGATTAAATATTTCTTCAGCCAGCTCAACTGCTCCTTTTACCAAAGATGAACCGCCCGTTAGTACAATACCTGCACCAATTTTCTGATCGTATCCACTACGACTTAACTCATCTTTGACCATTAAAAATAGTTCTTCATAACGTGGCTCAATAAAAGATGCCAAAATCTCTGCTGACAATCCTCTAGGTGCCCGCTCACCCACACTAGGTACCTCAATGATTTCTGTTCCCGCTAGTTGACGTAATGCGGAGCCATGTTTAATTTTAATCATATCCGCACTCATTGTTGGTGTACGTACTGCAAATGCGATATCACTAGTCACTTGGTTACCTGCAATAGGAATAACCGCTGTATGCTGTATTGAACCATTCACATAAATGGCGATATCCGTTGTTCCTGCACCGATATCAACAATACAAACACCTAACTCTTTCTCATCATCTTGCAATACCGCCAAACTAGATGCGACTTGCTCTAAAATAATATCACTCACCGTTAAACCACAACGCTTTACGCACTTGATAATATTTTGAGCAGCACTTTGAGCGCCTGTTACCATATGTACTCGGGCTTCCAAGCGAACACCAAACATACCCACAGGATCACGAATACCATCTTGATTATCAATAATAAATTCTTGTGGTAATACATGAATGACTTGTTGATCCGCAGGTATTGCAATCGCTCTAGCTGAATCCATTACCCGATCCACATCTGCATCAGTCACTTCTTTTTCTTTAATCGCCACAACCCCATGTGAATTCATACTGCGTATATGACTACCAGCAATACCACAATAAACCGTTTCGATATTAACGCCCGCCATTAGCTCTGCTTCTTCTATTGCACGCTGAATAGAATCAATCGTCGCGTCAATATTAACCACTACGCCTTTTTTCATTCCACGGGAGGGTTGCTTACCAATACCAATAACACTTAATCGTCCATCAAGGTCTACTTCACCAACTAATGCAACAACTTTTGATGTACCAATATCTAAAGCAACAACCATATCTTCACGTTTGTTTGCCATCTATGTATCTCCTAAAAGAAATTCATTTTGATCTCTTCTGTTAATTGCACCTTTGGGGCGGAGCAATTTTGCACTCTTAGGAATGAGAAATATTACTCCTCAGCCCACATATTTCTATTACTTCCACCGTACTGCTAAACCATTGGAGTATCGCAGATCAATACTACTAATCTCATTAGTTTTATTTCTTAACTCTTTATTATAGGCAACCACCAATCTTTGTAGGCGTTTTTGTTGATGATTTTTTCCAATTTCAATAACCCAGTCATTGGTTAATTGAATTTCCCAAGCACCTCTATCACTTATTACAAAGCGAGTTATGCCAAGTTTTGTTGGTAACAATACCTCTCTAATATGCTTATATTGCTCTATAATATCCATCATATTACCAGTATTTTTACTATCATATAACATGGGCATTTTGCCCACCATTGATGGTAAACTGGCTTCAAAAATTTCACCACGATGATTCACTAAACGATCTTCACCCCAAAATGCAATAGGGGTTTGCTCTATTACCTCAATCACCAACTCCGATGGCCAACGTCTATACACCGTTGCTTTTTCTATCCACGGTTGCTGTTGCAATGCCTCAGCAATAACTGTTAAATCAACTGCTAGCATATTATTGGTTAATAAAGGCTGGACAATTTCATCCAAGGCTTCTCGATCAATAAATTGTAATTTTCCTTTCAGTTCATAGTTTTTAATCACTATATTATCAGGATGATATAACCATTGACGACCTTGTGTCACAACGATCATCAAGAAAAGCACAATAAAACCTAATCGCAGAGCTTTCCAAGGAATAACAATCTGCTTTTTAACACGTTTACGTACTAACTTTTTAGCCTTCTTGCCTATACTTTCTGGCTTTTTAACCTTTTTAACCTTTTTACGTGTATTTCGTGGTTTTCTTGCTCTACCTATCATTCCCATCCATCTCTTAGGTCAGTCGTGCCGTTGATAATATATTCAACACTAAAGACTCGAAACTATAACCCTGCTGTTTTGCTGCCATTGGTACTAAACTATGATCTGTCATTCCTGGTACTGTGTTCACTTCAATCAATACAAAATCACCCTGCTGACTGCACATCACATCAACTCGCCCCCAGCCTCGACCACCCACAGCATTAAATGCGCGTTGTGCCAATGCTGCAATTTCTAACTCAGCATCATCACTAAGTCCACTAGGACAAAAATACTGGGTATCATTCGATTGATATTTGGCCTCATAATCATAAAAAGCATTACTCACCTGTAATCGAATCGAAGGGAGCACCTCACCATTCACTATCGCGACGGTGTACTCAGATCCTGTTACCCATTGTTCAGCAAATACTTCACCGTATTCAGCTGCTAACTCATAGGCTGCGGGTAGTTCCTCTTGACTATCAACCTTCGACATACCAATACTAGAACCTTCTAATGCTGGCTTAATAATCAATGGCAATCCTAAGGAATCCACAACTTCACTCCAATCGGTTTCAGCATCCAATACGCGATATTCTGGTGTAGGCAAGTTCATTCCACGCCATAAACGCTTAGTCATCAGCTTATCCATACTAATTGCTGATGCCATAACACCACATCCCGTATAAGGAATTTGAGCAATTTCTAAAGCACCTTGCAACTCACCATCTTCACCACCACGACCGTGTACAATATTAAAAACACGGTCATAACTTCCTGCCGTTAACTGTGCAACACCTTCACGAGATAAATCAACTCCATGAACATCGACTCCCGCACCTTCCAAAGCATTCAGCACTGAGCGACCACTTTTTAAAGAGACCTCACGTTCTGCTGCCCAGCCTCCCATTAATACAGCAACTTTCCCAAAAGCATGTATTTCTTGACTCATTCTTTATTCCCCAATCGAGTCGGTATTTCTATCGCGATGCCACCAACACTTCCTGCGCCCAGCGTCAACACCACATCACCATCACAAATAATATCACCCAATACTTCAATCACATCTTCCTGATCTGATACAAAGATTGGATTCACTTTGCCACGCATACGAATAGACGCTGCTAGTGCTCGCCCATCCGCACCTGCAATAGGCTCTTCAGTAGCGGCATAAACATCCATCAAAACTAAAACATCAGGCTCAGCCAGTACACGGGATAAGTCTTCAAATAAATCACGAGTACGAGTAAAACGATGTGGCTGAAATAACACCACTTGGCGGCGATCAGGCCATGCGCCACGTAAGGCTTTCAACGTTGCTTCCATTTCTGTTGGGTGATGACCATAATCATCTACCAAAGTAATCATGCCACTAGCCGTTTGAATATCACCATATTGAGTAAAGCGTCGCCCGACTCCTTGGAACTCATTTAAAGCCTTCTGAATGACAAGATCAGGAGCATCAAGCTCAACAGCAATTGCAATAGCAGCTAAGGCATTTAATACATTGTGCTCACCGGGCATATTTAAACAAACATCAAGACGACGACCATCTTTACAACAACACAGAGTGAAATGGCTTTTTACCCCTTCATAACGAATATTTTCAGCCCGAATATCCGCTTCTGGTCGTGTGCCATAGGTCACTACGGTACGTGTCACTCGTGGCAAAATATCACGCACATGTTCATCATCAATACATAGCACCGCCACACCATAAAAAGGCAGATGATGCAGAAACTCAACAAAAGCATCTTTCAGCTTATTAAAGTCGCCATCGTACGTACCCAAATGATCAGCATCAATATTAGTAATCACTGAGATCATTGGCTGTAATAGTAAGAATGATGCATCACTCTCATCGGCTTCAGCAATCAGGTAGTCTCCTGAACCTAAACGTGAGTTGCTTGATGAACTATTCAGCTTGCCGCCAATAACATAAGTAGGATCTAAGCCTGCTTTTTCTAAAATATTAGTGACAAGTGAAGTGGTGGTTGTCTTGCCATGAGTACCCGCAATCGCAATACCATTACGAAAACGCATCAATTCAGCCAGCATCTCTGCACGTGGAATCACGGGAATATTTGCTTTATGTGCAGCAACAACTTCTTCATTATCTGCACTTACTGCCGATGAAATAACAACAACATCAGCACCTGAAATGTTTTCCGTAGCATGACCAATAATAACATCAACACCAACAGTGCGTAATCTGGCAGTCATCACACTTTCAGCAATATCAGAACCTGTCACTCGATAGCCAAGGTTAGCGACAACTTCAGCAATACCTCCCATTCCCGCACCACCAATACCGACAAAGTGAACTTGTTGAATACGACGACGAGCTAGGTCTAAACCTACTTTCATAACTTACCCCTATTGGCAATATTCATTACTTCATCTTCAGTGATAGTGACAGCAATGTCATTTTCTCCCGCAACAGGTTCTATCGCCGTTTCAACGGGTGCTACAAAGCTATTTAGCTCATAAGGGTAGCCAGCAATATCAGCACAAACAGCCGCAACTTTATGCGTTGCATCAGGCTTAGCTAATGAGCGAGCTTTTTCACTCATTGCTAATAGCTGAGCAGGCTGATCCATCAAGACTTTAAGCACCTGAGCTAATGATTCTGCGGTAAGGTCTTTTTGTGATGACAATATTGCCGCACCTTCTTTCGCTAAATACATTGCATTCGCTGTTTGGTGATCGTCAATCGCATAAGGATATGGCACTAAGATAGATGCCAAGCCCGCAGCTGCAACCTCTGCAACGGTTAATGCTCCTGAGCGACATATAATTAAGTCTGCCCATTCATAAGCGCCTGCCATATCTTCAATAAAGGGAACGACATGTGCTTGAATACCTGCATCATCGTAAGCTTTTGTTGCAACTAACAACGTTTTTTCACCGGCTTGATGTACAACTTGCACAGATTCTTTAGGTAATTGAGTCAAAGCAACAGGTACTAATTCGTTTAATGCTTGTGCTCCTAAACTCCCACCAACAACGAGCAAGCGAAAAGCACCATCATGACTGGCTAAGCGTTCTGCTGGTGGTGCAATACGTGTTATTTCTGGTCGTACTGGATTACCGACAGGTACTGCATCAATTTTTTCAGGGAAGGTATTATCAAAACCTTCCAGTGTTTCTAATACAAAACGACTAAGAATCTTATTAGTCGTTCCTGGGTAAGCGTTTTGCTCATGAATAATGACAGGAATCCCCATTAAAGCAGCAACAATGCCACCCGGACCAGAAACAAAGCCCCCTAAACCCAGCACCGCTGAAGGGCGATATTTACGCATGATTTTCATCGATTGACGCATGGCTTTTAGAATTCGAAATGGCGCTAATAACTTTGCCATAAAGCCTTTACCACGAACTCCAGTGACTTCCAGCCATGCTATTTCAATACCCGCTTCTGGTACTATTTTTGCTTCTAAACCTTTACGTGTACCCATCCATACAACAGGTATACCTTGTTGTATCAAAGCTTGTGCAACGGCCAACCCAGGATAGACATGACCCCCTGTGCCTCCTGCTGTAATTAAAATTGGTGCATTACTAGACATATGATTTCCTTTTACGTCCTTTGCTTACTGTTTTTGGAACAACGACCTGCTGCTCCACATTCTTAACAGACATCTCAGTTAATTTTTTATATTCAGCAGCACTTAGTCTGCTTTCATAATGAACTCGCATTAATAGCCCGATTGCTAATAATGTTGCGACCATACTACTACCGCCGTAACTCATAAAGGGCAACGTTAACCCCTTTGATGGCAATAAGGCGAGGTTTACACCAATATGAAATATTGACTGGAATCCTAGCCAGAACCCAATGGCATAAGCAATATAGGCATTAAAATATTGGCGTTTTCTATCCGCTCGTAAACCAATGATAAAGGCACGATAAATAAGCCATGCAAATAAGCCGATGGTAATACAAATACCTATAAACCCAAATTCATCAGCCAATATTGCAAAGATAAAATCATTATGTGCTTCAGGCAAGTATAGTTGTTTTTGCACACTGCCACCAAGACCTGAACCTAACCATCCACCATCACCAATCGCCATTAATGCATTCGTCACTTGATACCCTGTACCTGTAGCATCAGCCCATGGATCAAGATAAGAAATAACACGGTTTACTCGATAACTCCCTAGTGTGAGAAACAATCCCATCGCAACAATAGCGACAATAAACACCACACCCAATCTAATCAATTTTACACCGCCAAGAAATAACATGGCGATACCCGTAGAAACAATCACGACGACGGTTCCAAAGTCTGGCTCTAATAATAGCAAGCCAGCAAAAATACCTAATACAATTAATGGTAAAAACAACGGTCGATAAGATTCTAAAGTTCTTAGCTTCTTTCCATGTCGTTCCATATAGCTAGCGAAATACACAAAGATAATGATCTTAGCAAATTCAGAGACTTGTATATTGGCTATACCTAAGCTAATCCATCGACGACTACCATTAATTTTTATTCCAATACTAGGAATAAGGACGACTAATAACAACACAATAATCACGGGCAATAACCAAGCACCCACACCAGCCCAGCGATTTAAGCGAACTTGATAAATTAAAAATGCAACAGTAAGTCCAACAGCAACATAAGCAACTTGGCGAGCAAGGAAGTAATAAGGGTCTCCTACCATCTGATTTGCTTTCGCAACAGAAGCAGAGGTCATAATGATGAGACCAAAACCTAATAGCAACATCACAACGGCTAATAAGTCTGCATCGACATAACGAGGCCAGTCCGTTATTTTATTTTTTAGTGGCCATTTCACACGATAGCTCCTTCACTTCATTCATAAAAACTTCACCACGTTCCTCATAATTCTTAAACATATCAAAGCTAGCACAAGCAGGTGATAGCAATACATGACTCCCCTCTTTTGCTAATTCTGCTGCTTTTTGTACTGCACAACGCATAGATGACCCCACAATGTAGAAGCGAGTAGAGTGATGCAAGTCACCCGCTATTAACTCAGCATCTTCACCGATTAAGATCACATCACAATCTTTTTCTTTAACCACTTTGGCTAAATCACTAAAGTCAGCACCTTTAGATTGACCTCCTGCTAGCAATATCACGTTGCCATCTAAGCCAGAGAGAGCGGCGATTGTCGCGCCAACATTGGTTCCCTTGGAGTCATTATACCAATCGACGCCATTATAACGCCCTACCCATTGACAGCGATGCTCTACACCCGCAAATACTCGCAAAGTCTCACACATCGAGTTCAATGGCAGTCCCACCTGTTCACCCAGCGCTAAAGCAGCCAAGGCATTACAAGTATTATGTCGCCCCAACATCCGTATCTCACCAACAGGCATTAACAACTGTTGACCTTTCGCTAACCAGTCACTGCCTTCATGCTGTCTGATACCAAAATCATCTGCCTGTAGAGGCTCTCCATAACCAAAGCTAAGCACGTCATCAGTATTCACTAAAGCAGAGACTATTTTGTCATCCCGATTAATCACAGGCACTTGACACTGATCATAAATCTTTGCTTTTGCTGAAATATAACTCTCAAATGAATCATAACGATCTAAATGATCCTCTGATATATTCAAAATAACCGCGGCTTTCGCATTCATCGAATTAGTCGTTTCCATTTGAAAACTGGATAATTCGAGAACATAAACATCCGCATCATCTGCTAAGGTTTGCAATGCTGGAATCCCTATATTGCCCCCTATTGATACCGTGAGCCCTGCTTGCTCTATCATACTTTTCATTAGCAATGTAACGGTGGTTTTTCCATTGGAGCCAGTAATAGCAATGACTGGTTTTAATACATTACGTACAAATAGCTCAATATCACCAACAATCTCTGCACCTTCATCTCGAGCCATCTGTATTTCTGGTGTCTGTACTGAAATACCGGGTGATACGACTAACTGTTTGGCTTGCTTAAAAACAGCCGCTTTAAAATCACCAAAGAAATAAGGAACGTTGCTGTATTGACTCAATAACTCATCCTGTCCAGGAGGATTTTTTCGGCTATCCGTTACTGCAAATTTAATGCCTCGTTCTGCTAAATAATGAACCACAGAAAGACCTGTTTGACCTAAGCCAACCACAAGTACCTCCCAATCATTATTCTGCTTATCCATTTTTTAACGAACCTTTAATGTTGCTAAACCAATTAATACTAATATCACGGTAATAATCCAAAAACGTACGATAACTTTTGGTTCTGCCCAGCCTTTTAATTCATAGTGATGATGAATAGGCGCCATTCTGAAGATACGCTTACCTCTTAATTTAAAAGAACCGACTTGTAAGATGACAGAAACGGTTTCAATAACAAAGACTCCACCCATAATCACTAAAACTAATTCTTGACGCACAACCAATGCCACCATTGCCAAGGCTGCCCCCAAAGATAATGAACCTACATCACCCATAAAGACTTGTGCAGGATAGGTGTTAAACCATAAGAAACCTAAACCTGCACCGAATATTGCAGTACAAAAGACAACAATCTCACCCACGCCTTCAATTGCAGGAATATCAAGATAGTTGGCAAACTCTGCATGACCACTAACATAGACAAAGATGGCTAAGCCACCCGCAACTAAAATAGCGGGCATAATCGCCAAACCATCCAGTCCATCCGTTAAATTCACTGCATTACTAGTCCCCACAAGAACCAAATAAGCCCAAGGGATAAAAAACCAACCTAAATGCCAGTTCCAATCCTTAAAAATAGGAAAATATAAGGTTGTTTCTGTAATACCACCAACGGCATACATATAACTTGCAGCCACCAAACCCACAACAGAAAGACTTAAATATTTCCACTTTGCTGGCAGACCTTTACTATTACCTTCTCTTATCATTAGGTAGTCATCAATACCACCAACGGCACCAAAACCTAAAGTCACAAGCAAAACTAACCATACATAGCTATTGGATAAATCACTCCACAGTAAAGTCGCGACGGTAATAGCCAAGAGAATTAAAACTCCTCCCATTGTTGGTGTTCCCGCCTTTTCAAGGTGAGACTCGGGTCCATCATCACGAATAGACTGCCCAACCTTTAACATTTTTAAGCGTTTTATCCACCAAGGACCGAGTAGTAATGAAATACCCAGTGCTGTTAATAAACCTAATATTGCACGCAATGTAATATATTGAAAGACACTAAAGCCACCATAAAATTGGCTTAAGTAATCAAATAAAGCAACCAGCATCTAGCTCACCTTCTCGTTTTGTTTTAATAACTGTTTCACGACACGTTCCATTTTTGCAGAACGGGAACCTTTCACCAATATTGTGGTATTTTTATTCACTTCACTCAACAAATCAATCATCAGAGAGCCTAGCTCTTGGTATGCCTTATCAGCATCACCAAAGGCAACACAAGCTGCTTTGCTTTTTTCTCCAAGACAATATAGCGCATCAATTTTTTGTGCTTTTGCCTGCTCTCCAACAATGGCATGTATTCTATCAACATCACCACCTAGCTCAGCCATGTCACCAATAACCAAAATTCTTTTTCCACTCGCTTCTGCTAATACATCAATAGCCACAGCCATTGAACCAGGGTTGGCATTATAGCTATCATCAATAATCATGCTATTGGCAATACCCACACCTGCATGAAGTCTGCCTTTAACTCCTTTCAATGACTCTAAACCTTGCTTCATCGTAGCTAATGAAGTCTGCAAAGTACTTGATACTGCACAGGCAGCTAATGCATTTAATGCATTATGATGACCCAGTAGTGACAATTTAATAGTCTCTACTTCATCTCCAATGCGTACGGTTAACTCACCATTACCATGATAGTCACCACTAACCGTTGCCTGTTGATCAAGACCAAAAGTAATGCACTCACGATCAGCATTTAGCTCCAACCAATAATCTGCATAGGGGTCATCCGCATTAATAACAGCTATCCCTGACTCACTCAGTCCATTAAAGATTTCACCCTTAGCTCGGGCAACACCTTCGACATCACCAAAGCCTTCTAAATGTGCTGGCCCTGCATTATTAATAACGGCAACATCTGGTTTTGCACACTGTGTTAAAAATTCAATTTCATTGAAATGATTGGCACCCATTTCAATCACTGCCACTTCATCCTCAGCACTTAAACGTAGTAAGGTTAATGGCATACCAATATTGTTATTTAAATTGCCTTTTGTTGCTAAGACCTGTTTATCTATTGAGATAATAGCCGCCAACATTTCTTTCAATGTCGTTTTACCATTACTTCCTGTAATACCTAAAATTGTTGTGGGTAACTGCTGTCGCCATAATGAGGCCAAGCTTGCCAGAGCTAAGGTTGTATCATTGACTATTAACTGTGGTAACGATGTTTTTACTTCATGATCCACCATGACAGCACCCGCATTAATTGCTTGTCCATCAATAAAATCATGAGCATCAAAACGATCCCCCTTGATTGCCACAAACAACTGTAACGCACTGACTTCACGACTATTAATACTTACCCCTTCAATCGTACCGTTTTCGCCGACTAAACAAGCATTTAAAGCTTCTGCAATTTCAACCAAGCCCATTGTCATCATGTTTCACGCTCCGCTAAGGCTAGCATCGCCTGTTCGTAATCACTAAAGGGGTGCGTAATACCTGCAATCAACTGCGTGGTTTCATGACCCTTTCCTGCAATCAGTACCGAATCGCCATGACTTGCTGATTGAATTGCAAAATGAATTGCCTTCGCTCGATCATGCTCAACGGCAACATGCTCTGGATGCTCTAAGCCTTCAATCATGTCATGTATAATCTGAAAGGGCATTTCTGAACGAGGATTATCATCAGTCAATACCACCATCTGAGCATTTTCTTCTGCAACTCGTGCCATTAAAGGACGTTTACCCTTATCACGATCACCACCGCATCCAAAGACGCAGAGGATGCGATTAGAAGTATGGGCTTTAACAGCACTCAAAGCCGCCATCAATGCACCAGCTGTATGAGCATAATCAACAACGACTAATATACCTTGCTCATTATTGACTCGCTCCATTCTTCCAGGTACTGTTTTTATCGCAGAAAGACTATCAAGTACCTGTTCAATAGAAAGATTCATTGTTAGCAAAACAGCCATTGTTGCTAAAATATTTTCAAGATTAAACTCACCAATCACTGAGACCTTTATAGGGTAACTCTTTGCTTGATAAACAATCTCTGCCTCAATGCCATTCGGTGTATAACTGGCATTTTGTGCTGAAACAATACTATGGCTATCGTCTGTTGTACTTGAAAAACTAGTGGTATCAATCGATGTTTTTCGGTACTGATTAAATAATATTTTACCAAAATCATCCTCTGCATTCACCACAATATGTTGTAATTCTGAACGTGAAAATAATTTTGCTTTGGCATCTCTATAAGTCGCTAAATCATGATGGTAATCCAAATGATCCCGACCTAAATTAGTGAGTAAAGCTGTTTCAAACTTTACTCCATCAACACGACCTTGATCTAAAGCATGTGATGAAACTTCCATGATGACAGTCTCAACACCTTCCGCTTTTAATTCAGCCAATAAACGATGCACCGTTAATACATCGGGAGTCGTTAAGCCTGTACTGACTAATGTACCTGGAATCCCTACCCCTAAAGTCCCTATAACGGCTGACTTTTTTCCTAAGTGGTTTAGTGCATCTGCAATAAAGTGACTGACTGTACTTTTACCATCAGTACCTGTGACTCCAATGACAGAAATAGACTCACTAGGAGCACCATAAAAGCGATTAGCAAGAGTCCCTAAGTGTTTACGCAAATTAGGAATAGTAAAACAAGGGGTTGATAGGCTAACAAAGCATTGCTTATCTTCTAGCAATATCGCAACAGCACCGTGTTCATCCGCTTTTTCTGCATATTCAACGCCATGTTCAGCTTCACCTTGTAGAGCAATAAACACACCACCTTTAGTGACTTCACGGCTATCTAGTGTTAATTGAGACACCAAAATTGCCTCAAATTCACTCGGTAGATCAATAATATCAACCAATAGATCGACTAAATTTATATTTTTCATAATGCCACCCCACTAGCATTAAATAGTGAAGCTTTTAAACCCACATTTTTATTATTTTGTACATTATCTGGTGCCGCATCAATCACTCTTAATGCTTGTGCCATCACTTTTGAAAATACGGGAGCTGCCGCCTTTCCACCTGTTGCATCTAATTTTGGCTGATCAATCATTACTGCAACAACAATTTTAGGGTTACTAGCGGGTGCTAAGCCGATAAAGCTAGCAATTCGCTTATCTTTACGGTATTTCTTACCAATTAACTTGTAAGCTGTTCCTGTTTTACCCACAACACGATAACCATCAACCTTTGCAGCAATCGCTGTACCTTTTCGAGAGACTACTGACTCCATCATTAATAATACTTGGTTAGCAACCTTTTCAGAGAGAACACGTTGCCCTTCCACTGGCTGCTTTCTTTTTAAAATAGTAATGGGATATAGCACACCTTCTGTGCCAAAAACAGTATAAGCATGTGCCATTTGCATTAAGCTAGATGAGAGACCATAACCATAGGAAAGTGAGGCACGATCAACCATTGTCCACTTTCTATAGTGAGGTAAGCGTCCACTACGTTCATTCTTTAATCCTGAACCTGCAATTCGACCTAAGCCCACACGATCTAAAAACATCCAATGCTTCCGTGGTTCCATACGGAATGCAACCCGACTTGCACCCACATTGCTGGATCGCTGTATAATACGACGTAGAGACAATACCCCTAAGTTTCTAGAGTCAGTTATTTTATAACTACCCAATTTAATATAACCCGGTGAAGTATCAATACCTTCAGAGACTCTCACCACCTTTGAGTCAAGTGCGGCAGCCACTGTCAGTGGCTTTACGGTAGAACCCATTTCTACAACATCCATAACCGCTCTATTACGCATATTTCTAGCTTTTAAGGTCTTACGATTATTGGGATTAAAACTAGGCATATTCGCCATCGCTAAGATTTCACCGCTATGCACATCAAGAACAACAATTGATCCTGCCTGAGCTTGTAAACGATAAACTTGTTTTTTTAACTCACGATAAGCAACATATTGAATACGTCGATCAATCGATAGCTGCACATCTTCACCCGGTATCATTTCTTCTAGCTTTTCTACAATCTCAATCGCTCGACCACGACGATCTTTTTCTATCCGATAACGACCTTTCTTACCAGCTAAACGTTTATTTTGGAATAACTCAATTCCCTCAACGCCTTGACCTGATATATTTGTCACACCCACCACATGAGCGAATGTTTCAGAACCAGGATAAAATCGACGGTGCCCTATTGTTGCAAGAACACCAGGAAGATCCAATGAAATAACACGTTCAGCTAACTCTGGCTCTATTTGTCGAGCAAGTTGCATATAATGTTTCGCACTATATCGGTCAAGTTTATTAAATAAAGACTCTTCATCTATATTGAGTTCAGAGGCTAAAAGTCGTAGCTTCTCACTAAACTCAATTTGTTTATTTTCAGCATTCCTTTGCTCCTCAACAGAGATATCCGTGGCTTTTGCTGCGGCTGCCAAACGGTTCATTTTTGCCAATAAAACACGAGGATTACAACTCAGATTACGCACAGGAGAACTCACCGCAATAGGCTCTCCAGAACGATCTAAAATCATCCCCCGATAAGGGGGTATTTCTACCACTCTGATTTGCAATTTATCGGCACGCTCTTTTAACCAAGCACTATCAAAGACCTCAAGCCAAATCGAACGTAGCAACAATATTCCTAAACCAGCGAATAAAAGCAGTATTAAAATGAGCCTTCTTCTTCTTAGTGCTTGCAGTGGTGTGTGCTTAGACTTCACTCAATTATAACCTGTATCATTCCAAAGCTAGGTAAACGCATATTCAACTCTTGTCGTGCTCTTGTCTCAACAACCACATGATTTAATAGTGTCCCTTCTTCCAGTTTTAGTCGACTCCATTGAGCCACTAATGCATCATTCTTATTTTCTAAATTTTGTAACTCAGAGTACAAGCCCCGTGCTTGAAAGCGATTCATTACCACTTGTACTGCCATCATAATTACCGAAATATACAAAATACCCATTAAAAATAAACGCCACTTATTAATCATGTTTTTTCTCCAACACGCATAATCGCACTACGTGAACGCACATTACCACCTACCTCATTTCTACTCGGTTTTACACGGCTAATAATTTTAATTTCAGGCTTATGCTCAGGAACTATCACGGGTAAACCTTTAGGTAATTTTGGACCTTGTTGTAACTGTTTTAAAAAACGTTTTACAATTCGATCTTCCAATGAATGAAAGCTAATGACCGCCAAACGCCCCTCTGGTGCTAAATACTGGATTGTTTTTTGTAAGCACTCAGTTAAATTATCAAGCTCTTGATTAATAAAAATCCGTATGGCTTGGAAGCTTCTCGTTGCTGGATGTTTTTTACGATCCTTTTGATAGATTGTTCCTGCAATTAAGTCGGCTAACTGTTTTGTTGTTGCTATCTCATGAGTTTCACGATGAGCCACTATGGTTCTAGCAATACGACGAGAAAAACGCTCCTCACCATAACGCCAAATAACATCTGCAATTTCATCTTGCTCTGCGGTCATTAGCCATTCCGCTGCACTCACTCCCTTGTCAGGATTCATGCGCATATCTAATGCGCCATCACGCAGAAAACTAAACCCTCTTGAGGCATCATCTAACTGCGGTGACGATACGCCTAAATCGAGTAATATACCATCAACTTGAGTAGTAAATCCTGAGGCAACAATGGCTTGATCAAAATGACTAAAAGCCCCTTGCCAGGCAAATACACGAGCATCTTTTTCTTGCAATTCTTTAGCGACAACAATAGCTTCAGGATCTTTATCAATAACAATCAACCTACCATTCTCACCCAGTTTCTGTAATAATAATTCACTATGTCCACCACGACCAAATGTAGCGTCGATATAGCAACCATTGGCTTTAATATTGAGTGCATCAATCGCTTCGTATAATAAAACGGTTTGATGTGAATACTCTGTATTCATTAAATTGACACCTGAGCTAATGCCTCATCATTATCAAAATCATCTTCCTGTGCTTCAACAATCCAAGAATCTCGCTGTATGATCCATTGTTCAGCATCCCACAACTCAAACTTATTAAGTTGTCCAACCAGTACTAATTTTTTCTTCAAGCCTGCAAAATTACGTAGTGGTGCTGGAACTAAGATACGCCCCTGACTATCAAGCTCACATTCAGCAGCATGACCTAAAAGCAAGCGTTGTACATTTCTTGCACGACGGTTCATATTATTTAATGAGTTTAATTGCTTCTCAACAAGCAACCAATCCGCCATGGGATAGACTAATAAGCATTTGTCGGTATGATCTATTGTGACAATAATTTGACTTGCTGATTCTGAAATGACGGCACCACGATATTTAGAAGGAATTGCAAGCCTTCCCTTCATATCAATATTAAGATTATTAATGCCTCTAAACATGGGTCAACCATCAATTTCTATAAAATTAGAAAGAAGCTAGGAGAAAAAACCACTTTCCCCCACTAATCCCCACTTAAGTTCGAATATAGATACTCCCCCCTACTCTGTCAAGCCAATAAAGCAATATGTTTCAGATAAAAGACAGTAACTTATAGGGACTATTTAGAAACAGGCAGAATATAAAAAAATTAAACTTCCATTATCAATAATGTGTATAGACAACTTAAAGTAAAGTATTAAGATGGGCTGAATGTGGGGAATATTTAACGCCTATAGAAAGTAGTGGGGTGATATAATTTTAGACACTTAAAACCTATTTAGGAATCATAAAGATATAAGATATGAGCCTATTGCTTAGCTAATGCACAGAAAAAAATAAGCACTCTTAAAAAGTGAAGATAGAGTATAGAGCCTTATAGATGGCGGGTTAAAATATCATTGTGAGTGAAATACAATCAGAATAGTGTGTAAATACACCAGAGGGCTTGTTTTGCTTTTCTAGAGAAGCACACAATGAATAAAAATTATTCAGCTCGACAGAAGATAATCATACATCGAGTTTGGGAGTTATTTTGTACACATCCCTAATGCATCATGTAAAGCAGAAGTTACGGATTGAGCCTCAACTTGATGAGAATTTAATAACGACAGCTCTTCAAGTAGTTTAGATAAAGAATGGATTAGCTTTTGATCCACTGAATTAATCAACTCATTTTCATCACCACTAATAGTCGATTGTATTATCTCAATATAGTGTGTGATCTCTTGTTGCAATGCAACGATGACCTTTGACTCTGCCACTATCTCCTGATCCGTCTGAGCGATTAAATGATAAATTTCTTTAAGATAAGACTGTGTTTTACTAGAAAGCTGATTAACGGTGGAATGCACAAAGTCTAAATAACTCGCACTACCAAAATATTTTCTCTTTAGCTCACCATTAGCGGCTAATTCTCGTGGGTCTGAAGGTAAAGGAGGGGGCAATATAGTCCCTTTATTACGACTGGTCTTATGATTTATAGATCGTGGATATTGCTTAATATAGGACTGCAAGGTAGAAGAAAACATTGCTAACTCCTGCCCTCTATCTTTAACAAAGTCCATTAAGTCATTCAACTCAACTAAGCGTGAATCCATTGTATTATGTAATTGAACCACTGCTCTAAGCTTAGCTTTCCTTGCACTTACCATGAAATAATTAACAGCAATCAGACCAATAATGACTGATGCCAAAATAACTAATTCAATGATATAAATATAATCCATTATTTAACCTTAACCTGATTTTCAAGTAGCAAGCAGTGATTCAGACCTTAGTATATGCAAAGGATTCAAGTAATTAGGGATTCAATGCAACATCATTGATAAAAGAACTTAGTTTTAGACACTAACGGTTATTAATGGCTAGGAAAGGTAAAAAATAGGCATTGGGAGGAAGGATGAATGGAGTTAAATGAGGAGTAAGAAGGTTCAGTTCACAAAATGGATATTCTGTGACAGATAAAGCATACTTCAAAGTCAATAGCGCTCTATATAAACGATAGAGCGCGAAAAACCTAAATTTCTAAAACACTAGGAGCATCATCATCAGTAGAAGCGTGCTCTAACGTTTCTGCAAATAACGTCATATAGTATTTATCTTGACTTTCTAGCGGAAAGACTAAGGTTGATACGACTTCATCAGGTGAGATATATTTCTGCTCAACCACTTGTAGCTCATGCTGGTCAGTACCGATTTCATCACGGTACACTTTTTTACCTTCAGGAGTATAGCCACGCTTAATTAGGGCTGTATTTATTTCATCAAAACTAAAGTAAGCAACCGATTTCGATGTTTTTTTAATTTTTAGATCAGTGGTACAACCATCTGCTTCTGGAGAGACTGCATAGCTAATATTAGAAACCACCTTTTCATAGATTCCACCATTATTAACATTCGCTTGAAAAGTTTCATCTTTGCGTAAGATACGACTCAATTGCTCTGCCGACTTAAAGCCAGATGCACAGTAGTCAGTATGAAGCCTCAAGAAAGTCGTCAACGACCCTTGTTGTACTTTAGATCCACAGCCCTGTAAAAATAATGCCACTCCAATTAGTAACAATATTAATCTTTTATTCATTGTTTTCCCCTTTTTTTATCTATTATTATCGTGAAAAGCCATCAATGATAATAAACTAGTATCGAACCTTAATCACATCACTGAGAAATAAACCCGTACTACCCTTAGTCTCAGTATGCTTCAATCAAATATGCCGATCAATCTGTTTATAATATTGTTATCTTCTGATCTATTCAGTCAATCTTCATGATTAAATTGGAGTATTCATAACATGGCAACCCAATACCCCAAGAAGATGTACTTCGTATAGTCATTCTTATTAAATTATAACAAAGGCAGCGACTAACGTATAAAAAAACCGATAGAAAGTCAATCAGTTTCATTGATGTGTACCAGCAATCACCTATAACATGACTTCTATAAAGAAAACACTGCTATAGAACTAAGCAACATGATAAGCGTTGCGGACTGTAACAAGGCACTCATTAATCATCAAAACACACCGCATTCTGTCTAATTATCATACAAAGTCTTATCACCTAGGGTCACTGAACGATAATACTTTAGTTGCCACATATACTGCTGAAGATCAGCCTTAATCACGCCTTCCAATCCTTGATTAAGTACCTCTGCACTTTTTATGGCACTTTCTGCGGGAAATGGTTCCAAAGAATCGCCTAATAGAGTGCAATAATTCTTATTCACAGGATCAAAATAGCTATAACAAGGAAAACATACGGCTTTTTTCATCTTAGCAATACGTGCTGGTGTATTGAGTGTCGCTTTTTTACGCCCGAAGAATGGTGCAAAATCTGCCTGCTCTACACCCAAATCCTCATCAGGTAGGAAAATGAGTAAACGCCCTTTTTGTAACGAACGCACTAAGCGCATCATGCCCTGTTCTCTTGAAATAACAAAACTGACATAACGACAGCGCATTTTCTGTAGCAACCAATCTAATAAACCATTAGATAAAGACTTATAGGAGCCATACAATTCAAAGTGAGCACTCAATAAAGCAGGTGCAAAATCTAGCCAGACACTATGAGTTAATAATATGACAACATTGCGCCCCTCCTTAACGGCTTGCTCCACCTTGTCCAAGCCCTTAAATAGTGAATGTTTTTGCAAGTATCGACGAGAACGAAAAAAGAGCACACTATAATCTATCATTGCACAACCATACCATTGCAACATAGCAAGTGCTTTTTCCTCAAGCTCTTTAGCTGTACTTTCAGGCTCTGCAATGGATAAATTTTGGATAATAATCGAACGCCTTTTGCTATTTTTAGAATAAATCAAACGCCCTATTGCACGCCCTATTGACTGTCGCATACTAATCGGCAACCAAGCGATAGGGATAAAGACAAGCAAACCAAGCCATATCAGCCAGTAACGTGGAGCCAACAATGCCAGCGTAAAAGTAGACCCACAAACGATTGAATCAGATTTTTGCCCCATGAGAAAGTGCGCGCTCCTTACTCACTAAGGCATCACGTTCAACTTTCTTTGCATTCCAGTGAGTACTGGTTTCAGACCAACCTTGCATATGCTCACTCAGTATTTCTGATAGAGCAATAACATGATCTGCTTGATCATTTAATGCAGGAATATAATGATACTCCTCACCACCAGCCTCCATAAAGACCGCTCGGTTTTCTACATTCATTTCCTCTAAAGTCTCTAAGCAGTCCGCAGGAAAGCCAGGACAAAGAACATCGATCCGTTGCTCACCCTGCTCTACCAGCTCCTGTAAAGTTGCATTGGTATAAGGTTGAACCCACTGCGCTTTACCAAAACGTGATTGGAATGAGATTTTCCATTGATCTTCTTTCAAGCCTAAACTTTTTGCTAATAAGCGCGCTGTTTTATGACATTGACAAAAATAAGGGTCGCCAAGTTGTACATTCCGCTGTGGAAGACCATGAAAAGACAATAGCAAAAAGCCCTGCTGATGTTGTTGCCAATACCTCTTTACACTGGAAGTCAGTGCACGAATATAATATTGATGATCATGATATTGATTAATAAAACGCATTTCTGGTATCCAGCGCCAACGTGATAATACTTTAGCAACGGCATCATAAACCGTTGCCGTTGTTGTCGCTGAATACTGAGGATAAAGTGGCAATACAACAATACGTCGAGCACCTTCTTGCCTAAGCTCAGCCAAAGCCTGAGCAATCGAAGGTTCGCCATAACGCATAGCTAAAGCCAGCTTAACAGGACCCGCATAACGTTGCTGCAACTGCTTACCTAGCTTATCCGCTAGGCGTTGCGAATAAACCATCAAGGGCGAGCCCTTTTCCATCCAAACCGATTGATAAGCTTTGGCACTAATCGGTACACGTTTACGCAAAATAACCCCATGCAATAAAGGCAGCCAAATAAAACGCGGTATTTCAACGACTCGTGCATCAGATAAAAACTCAGATAAATAACGTCTAACAGAGGACTTATCCGACATCTTAGGAGTCCCCAAATTAACCAGCAAGACCCCTACTGCCTCTTTCTTTCCATGAAAAAATTCATCATCAGCACTATAATTTTTTACAAACATCGCCACGCCACCTTGATATTAAGTCACTTAATTTATCGTTATTAAACGAATAAAGCTATTTATTAAATGACTTGAAGGATATAATCTGATGACTTATGCACAGAATGCCGTGGAAGAATACAGCAATGATTCTTGTGCTATGAAATTATTGAAAATTAAGGAATAGAAGAAAATGGCAAGAGTCACTGTAGAAGACTGCTTAGAGCACACAGAAAGTCGATTCACTCTCATACTAGAAGCTTCAAAACGTGCCCGTGCTATTGCTCAAGGTGCAATACCATTAGTCGACGAAGAAAATGACAAGCCTACCGTTATTGCTTTACGTGAAATAGCTGCGAATATGAGTGAAGAAAATTCTCAAGTGAGCTACGACGGAATGATCAGCGGAAACTCTAACTTTAAATAACTGAACAATCTATGTATGAGATAAACCTCATACATAGGCAGTAAAGATTACAAAATTAAGACCACTATAACTCTTCAGGGCCAACCTAAAAGTAATAAACAACCTCACCCAAATTCTTCTTTGAATTAACCTAAAATAGCGATATAACTATGGAATATCTAAAAACATCCAAGGTCAGTTTTCGCATGGTCGATCTGTGTCGATTAACAGAACGTTATTTATCTGAAGAGGAAGTTAAAAAAGTCTATGAGGCTTTTCTTTATGCTGCTGTCGCGCATGAAGGTGTTACTCGCAAATCAGGCGAACCTTATATCAGCCACCCTTTAGAAGTTGCCCACACCCTAGCTGATTTACATTTAGATGTAGATACTCTCTGTGCTGCTCTACTCCATGATGTTATCGAAGATACTGACTATACCCATAATGATATTGCTAATGAATTTGGTGATACCGTTGCTGATCTTGTTGAAGGAGTAACAAAACTCTCCTATGAAAATTTTAGTAATAAGTACGATGCTGGTATGGCAAGCTTTCAAAAAATGATGACTGCCATGGTTGATGACTACCGTGTTGTGATTATTAAACTGGCTGACCGCTTACATAATGTAAAAACATTAAGCTCTATGCGACCAGTAAAACAGCGTCGCATTGCTCAAGAAACACTAGAGATACATGTCCCTTTAGCACGCCGCATGGGCATGAATACACTTCGTCACAGCTTACAAATGTTTGCTTTTCAAAGCTTACACCCATGGCGTAGTAGTATACTCTCTCGGTGGTGGCAAAAATGTCTTGATGAACAACAAGACAATCATGAAAAAATCATGAGTAAAATACAGACCTCTCTCAATAAGGAACTTGATAAAAATAGCACTGTTTTTCATTGGGAAAAAAACCTTTATCGACTGTATGAAGATAGAAAACAACACAAGAATCCCATTCACTTTAGTCGTGATGCTATTTCCTATGATATTCGTATTCTTACCCAGTCATCACAACAGTGCTATCTTGCACTTGGTGTTATTCACAACCTTTTCTTGCCAAAAATTGGTAGCTTTAAAGATTTTATTTCTGTCCCTAAAGTCTATGGATTCCAAGCATTACAAACCACGGTCATTACAAAAAATCAAAACCTAATCTGTATTCAAATTCAAAGCCGTGAAATGTTTCAGGTCGCTCAATATGGTATTGCTGCACAATGGCGATTCCCTCAACTAGACTACAAAAATAAATTTAATCTAGCGCAAAGTCGCTTATCAGCATGGCTAGAACAAGTTAAAGAAATACAACAATATACTGGTGACCCCGAAGCCTTCCTTGCGGATATGAAAGCTGACTTCTTTTTGCGTGAAGTCTCTGTTCTCACACCGAAAGGAGAAGCTAAAGCATTACGAATAGGGGCTACCCCCGTTGACTTTGCCTATGCTATTCATACCGATATTGGTCATCACTGTACTGGTGCCTATATTGATGGTCGACGCAAGCCTTTAAACACTCAGTTACATGATGGTGCAACGGTTAAAATTATTACTAACCCTAATGCTATCCCTCATCCTTCTTGGCAAAACTTTGTTGTCACGGGTAAAGCTCGTTCAGCCATTCGAAGCTGGTTAACCTCTTATGAGAACAGTGAATATATTGAAATTGGTGAGCGATTATTTAAAAATACACTCAATAATGTAGAAAAAAAGCTTGAGGATATTGCTCCTGAAATTATTGATACGCTATTAGAAACACTAGAAATAACCAATATACAGCAGTTATTCATTGAAATTGCTAAAGGTAATCAATGCTCTAAACTAATCACTCACCGCCTATTAGAAACGGACAACATCGAAAGCACGAATAGAACAGAACAGGCCTTTTATATTAGAGGCGCCAAAGGTCTTGCCGTGCAATTAAGCACTTGTTGCCACCCAATACCTGATGACACGATTACTGCGGCTATTATTGATAATCGTGGCTTAGCCGTTCATCGTAACGACTGTTCTATTCTTAGGCATATTCATCATAAAAAACAACTAACAGCTGCATGGGATACAAGTGAAACCCTCAGTTACCTTGTCCCTCTTGCCTTGCGTGCACAACACCAACAAGGTGTTTTATTTGAAATTACACAACAGTTTCAACAGGCTGATATTGATATTGAAGATATTAATATTTTTGGAGATAAGGGAAGTAAAAGAATTGAGGTTCTTATCCGTGTTACCCATACAAAAGAACTGAAAAAGCTTGTTGCAAAGCTTAATAAACTGGCTCATGTCAGTGATGCAACACGTATTCCACAACTTTCCAGCCCTCAAGTGATTACCTAAATTTTTCATATACATTTATTAAGGACATAAAATGAGAAAGACAATTAGTACAGAAAAAGCACCACAAGCCATTGGCACCTACTCTCAGGCAATACAACATGGCAATACAATTTATTTTTCTGGTCAAATTCCACTTATTCCTAAAACAATGGAGCTTAATCAAGGGGACATTGCAGAGCAAACACGTCAAATATTCCGTAACCTAGAAGCGGTTGCTCAAGAAGCAGGCGGAACATTAGCTGATTTTGTAAAACTCAATATATTCTTAACCGATTTAGGTAATTTTCAAATTATTAATCAAGTGATGGAAGAGTTTTTTACTCAGCCTTACCCTGCACGCGCTGCTGTCGGAGTCGCGGCTTTACCAAAAGATTCTGAGGTTGAAGTGGATGGTGTCATGATTATTGGATAGTGATCAATTTCCCATAGCGCTACTACTCTTATCAGTAATCAGTAATCAGTAATCAGTAAATAACTCTAAAACAAAAAAGCCCGACTATAGCGATATAGTCGGGTTTTTTTTTGATTGTATGGTGACCCCTACTCAGGTAAATCAACCATAATCATTGGCTAGAAAATTATGCAGACCATTCACTATAGCCATCAAGCTTCTTCTCTTTGCCATCAGCATAACCTGCATTATAAGCATCAGTTAAACGCTGCTCTTCACGTTCAGGATTAATAAGGTATCCACCCTGCCAGCCCTGTACATACTCAGCATCTGTGTTAGCTGCTTCCATTTTTACAACAGTATCATAATATTCTTGATTCATCGTTTTTACCTCTACTCATTAAAACTTATAGCCATTTGACAATCAATCAAATCGCTCCAATTCAACTGGCTGATTTGAACTTCTCTAGTGCCAGACCAGAATCTAGCACTTTACGTACCGCATCACCCGCCTCACCAATTGCATCAAAACGTTGCAAATGTGTTAAACAGATTGCCGCAGAATATACCAAACTATCGTACATAAGTCCCGATTCACCTGACATTGCCTTTTGCCCCATCGCTGCCGATGTGGCTGCAAGCGCATCACTATCAAACTTAGTCGCGACTTGATCAGCATTCACAGCACTTGGCATTCCATCTGGAACAGGTACTGCACGCTTAGCCGCCGTAATTCCTAAATCAGCAGGTGCTAAATCACGTTGCTCCAACTCAGCATCACCATGATAAGAAAATAACTTACCTGCTTGTTGTAAAGAAGGAATGACACCGCCTTCAACACCTCGTACAAATAAAGCACTACTAAAGCCAGCATGTCGTGCTAAAGCTTCATAAATAGGAGGATAAGCTTTATGTACATAACCTCCCATTAAATGTGTTTTCTCTCGTCCACGAATAGGTCCAAGCATGGTTTCAACGGTCGTCAGTACTTGGCGCTTAATAATACGTTGACGCAGTGGAATCATGTCATGCAACTGAGGAGAAAATTGTGATTGATCCACATAAGCCCAGCCAATATCCGCCAGTTGCTTTGCCGCATCTTCTGGAGTTAGATTAACTCGTAAGCCTGCTGCCTTATAGACTTTATGAAATGTTGTTCCACCCTTAGGGCCAACAAAATTTAAACCGTGACTTACCGCATTAACCCCGAGTGCCGCTAAAACTGCGGGTATAAAGGGTGATGCAGGAACTCCCCGTGCATAACCATCATAGGGATCACAAATATCAACTACTTCGTCAACACCTGCTTCCACTTGATTCATGGTTTCTAATAGTGCTTGTAGAATGCCACAGTTTTCTTCATTCGTTTCACGCTTCATGCGTAGTGCTATAAAGAAAATGGCAATCTGCACATCATCAGCCTCGCCTGACAAAATAGCACGCATAGCATCACGCGCCTCATCAAACTCAAGGTCTTTACTATATTCTGGCCCCGTTGCAACCTTCTGGATACACTGGCGCATAATCTTTGTATAATTGATATCATTCATATAGTGCTACAGTATACGGCTATATTAGACTTTCTGAATACCCCCATAGGGATAAAACCCCTGTCAACTGCTATTAATTTAGTATTTTGGGCATTGTCCTGTAATATTCTAGCTAATTTAACACTCGGATTGAATCATGACAGACTACCAACGCACTGATGATGAAGAAATGTATTTCTCTAGTGGTGTCGCTGCTTTTGAAGCAAAGCACTTTTCACGTGCCATACAGCTATTATCTCCCTTTGCTGACCAAGGTGATATGATGGCTCAGCACATGTTAGCCATTATGTATCAAAATGGTCTCGGCATTACACAAAATGATAATTATGCTTATAACTGGATGGTAAAATCAGCAGAACAAGGCTATGCCATTGCACAGCACGGTGTAGGGTTTATGTACTTGCAAGGTGAGTGTGTTGCAAAAAATGGTGAGAAAGCGGTTGAATGGTTTACTAAAGCAGGTGAGCAAGGCTTACAAGGCTCTTTAACAACCTTGGCAATGATGTATGACCAAGGCGATGGTGTTGAGCAGGATAAAGAAAAAGCAAAAAAACTTTATAAGCAAGCTGGATTTGATGACCTATCATGAAAACCAATCATCCTAAATTAACCGTTGTCATTGACGGTGACTCAATTTTAGAGTTTAACCGCAATCAGCCCTTACCTGCTCGCCAGCGTGAATACCTTGATCGTATGGATGAAAAAATGCGTACAGGCATTAAACTAGGTGATGACGAAATCAGTGAACCCAATACATTACAGTGCGCCCAATTTGTTGCTAGCTCGCTAATCTATGCTTTACAGGAAGACAATGACCCGATAGCAACAGCAATGTGTAGCTACCTTGCTAAAAGAATCCCCGATTTGAAACAAGTCAAAGCTAAAACTGAAGATGACAGTACTTCGATAGAACTCGTCTTTGATCGAGGCTATGAGGAGGCTCAGCAAGAACAAGTGATTAGTTTCAATCTTTAGGAGTCTATTTTTTAAACAGGCTCATTAAAAATATTTTCAATCAATAAGTTTAGTTAATAATGCGTTCAGTCACTATAAGTACAATGCATCGCATAGACAAGGACGCAACACTAACAACAAGGAACTGGATAATAATAAAATAAATAAATCCAAAGAAAGTCTCTATATGCTGCTGTTTATTGAGCGTTGATCAATGGCAATATGGAACACTATGCGACAAACAATAACAACAACACGTATACTATGAACGCTCTGTACTATCGATGGAACAGATAGTACAGAGGTTTTTTATCATGAAAAAAATAGTATCCCTTGAGTCATTTGGGATAAACGGTCTGCTACCAACCAAATATCGAGTAAAAGATAAATTTTATCCTGAAAAAAACGAATAAAAACAACAGATAATAAATAAGTAGACTAAAATAAGTTAAAATCACGAATTGATACTTGCCAAAGACTAAAAGCTTGTATAGAATTCTCAATCTCAAAAGCCGGCGTAGCTCAGTTGGTAGAGCAACTGACTTGTAATCAGTAGGTCCCGTGTTCGACTCATGGTGCCGGCACCATATACTATAAGGCTCATAGCTGTTTTCAGTTATGAGCCTTTTTAGTTTTTGGGTTAAGTGGCTATTTTAGTCATCATAACTAAACACACAAAAGCTCACAACTCCCGATAAAATATAATATTATAAGCAAAGCCACCCGTTTGATACACTACCACATTCTTTATAACTTTTTGTATTTCCCTCCAATACTCTGTAACCTTTCCTACCTATCCCCTTCAAAGTAAATTGATCAATGCATATCAACTCTAAAGAAGCTTGGCAAGGCATCGCTAATTGTAGCCAATGCACAATGCGTCATTCTGTTTTATTTTCAGGTCTAGTTGAAGAAGATTTTAAAGCACTCCATAAACCCGTTCATCAATACCAGCTCAAAGCAGGCGACAAGATTTACGGCAGAGGTGACCCCACTGAGTATATGTATACTATTCGTAGTGGTCTGATAAAACTTGTCAATTATTTACCTGATGGAACCATGCGGATTGTTAGGCTATTACGCACATCGGATGTTATCGGCTTAGAAGCTATTTTAGACCCAAGCTACAAGCATGATGCCGTTGCGTTACACCCTACAGAAATTTGTCGCTTTCCTGTTAGTATTGTCACCGAACTTTCAAAAACTAATCCCAAGTTACATCATGAGCTAATGACCCGCTGGCAACGTGCTTTAAATGAAGCGGATGCATGGGTAACAGATTTCTCAACAGGAAATTCAAAACAACGTATTGCTCGGCTGATCCTCTTATTAGTCAAAGGTAATCCTGCCAATACTTGTTTATTATTTGGTCGGGAAGACATGGGAGCAACACTAGGAATTACAACAGAAACAACCAGTCGCATTATTGCAGAGTTTAAACGTCAACATTTAATTGTTGAGGTATCGGTGGGATATTATTTGTGTGATGTGGTTAAGCTAAAAGCGATGTCTAACCATAACTGATGGACTAAAGTCTAACCTACCCTTAAAAGAGCAGGTCAAGCTTTAGCCTGTCGATAGAAAATTGATAGACTTGTGACCCAATCTTCTATCTTAAAATTGCATACCCCCTTGATAACGGGTACTCATTAAGACTTCACTTAATTTCATCTGCACTTCGCCTGCGAGTTTATCCAAGAAAGTTTTTTGCGGTGTAAAGTTAACAATTTCTTCCGCTTTAATCATATTTTCTGCTACTTGTCTCACCGTCATAAAGTCATCAACTAAACCCAATTGCTTCGCCTCAGTTCCAGTCCAGAAAAGACCAGAAAAAATATCAGGATTATCAACTAAACGATCACCACGACCTTCTTTTACTGATTTAATAAACTCTTTATGCGTACTTTCTAGCAATGCTTTCAAGTGTGCAGTATCTTGCTCTGATACAGGTTGGAAAGGATCAAGTATTGCCTTATTCTCTCCTGCTGTCACTAGACGTGACTCAATACCAATTTTCTTTGCAACTTCAACCACTCCATAGCTATCCATTCTTACTCCAATCGAGCCAACAATACTGGATCGGTTAGAAAATATATCTTGCGCTGCTGCGGCAATAAAGTACCCGCCTGAAGCGCCGACATCTTGAATCACAGCATAAACAGGAATAGCCTTATATTTTTTTCGTAAACGCATGATTTCATCATAAATCATCGCAGACTGTACAGCACTTCCACCTGGACTATTGATACGCAAGATAACACCCTGAGTACGCTCATCTGCAAAAGCATCCTGTAAGGTTTCACTCACAGCGGCATAGCCTGCATCAGAGCCATCCATAATCACGCCTTTAACATCGACAACCGCTGTAAACTCATCAGCATCTGATCGAATACTATTGCCTGACACAAACATAGAAATGAGTAGTAACAAGCCCCACAGTAAAAATACAATTTTAAAAAATATACCCCAACGTCTAGAACGGCGCTGCTCAATAACGCCCTCCATGGCAATACTCTTTAGGGCAACAATTGCCCCCATTTCTGATTCATTCATGTCTATACTATATTCCGTTTAATTTGGTTATTTACAATTGGTAATGACGTTACTAAGGATAATAGGACATATCCCCATATAAAATAAAGTAAGTCAAGAACTTAAGATCTATTCTCAATCAAGGATAAAAGCACCCACTGCATTAAGATTATCCACTATTGCTAAGGGTTGCTGAGCCAGTAATCGCTCTCTTCCGTGTACACCATAACTTACTGCTAATGCTGGCATACCAATATTGTTAGCCATTTGCAAATCATATTCGCTATCACCAACCATTAAAGCTTCACTCACCCCTATATTATAGTCTGTTATTATTTCTTCAAGCATTTGTGGATGAGGTTTTGAGAAAGTTTCATCAGCACAGCGGGTAATGGGAAAGTATTTTGCCACCCCTGATTCGCTCATTGCCTTGTCTAAACCTGCTCGTGAGTTACCTGTGGCAACCGCTAAATCCAAATCTGCGGATTGCAATTGAGCTAATAAGTTTTCTGCTCCTGTAAACAATGGTGTTGCCACTTTATCCGTCATGATTTTCTCACGAAACAATAGAGATAACTGCTGATGTAATGATTTTTTTAGTTTAGGGTATAGGGTACTAATAGCAGAATCCAAACTTAAACCAATAATATCATTAACTTGTAGTGCTGTACGTGGTTCTAATGATAAGGTATTAATAGCATCTAACAAACAATGACCAATATGAGCTGTTGAATCCATTAAGGTGCCATCCCAATCAAAAATAATAAGGGAAAATCGCTGACTTACCTTCATAATTGATCAACTACCTTTTGTAAATCATCAGCCAATGGAATATCTAATTGATAGCGTCGATCAATAAACTCTAGCGTAAAATCAAGATGATAAGCATGTAAGAATAAACGTTTAAGCCCTGTCATTTTTTTAAATGTTCGATTTAAAGCAAAATCACCATAGCGATCATCACCGAGTACTGGCATTCCAATATGTTCTAGCTGTGTACGAATTTGATGCATGCGCCCTGTTAATAATTTCACCTCAAGTAAGCTCTTGTCAGCAAAAACCTGACGGGCAGAAAAAATACTACGAGACTCCTTACCCCCCTCAGCCACTTGCATCTTTGCCCTTTTACCTTCTGTTTTTTGCAACTGAGTATTAATCTGTCGCTCATTACCTCGCCAACATCCCTGTACCAAGGTTAAATAACGTTTATCCAAGCCACCTGAAGCAAACAAGTGATGTATTGCCTGTAAAGCAGGACGTGTTTTAGTTAAAATCAAAAGACCGCTAGTCTCTTTATCTAAACGATGCGCTAACTCTATATTATCTACGTTTGGACGTAATTGTCGAAAAGCCTCAATCAAGCCCAAATCAAAACCACTCCCGCCATGAACCACTAAACCTGCGGGCTTGTTGATGAGAATAATATGCTCATCTTCTAATAAAATAGCCTCTTGCAACCGTCGTAATAGTCCCACACTTGCTTGGGGTTGATCAGTTTTAGGTGCTAGCTGTAATGGTGGTATACGCACAACATCATTAATATGCAGTTTTTGTGTCGGCTTGGCTCTTTTTTTATTAACTCGCACCTCACCTTTGCGGATAATCCGATAAACTCGAGATCGAGGTAAACCACTTAATTCACGAATTAAAAAATTATCAAGACGTTGCCCCGCATGAGCCTCTGTAATATCAACCATTCTAACTGATTGATATTCTAATGTAGTTTCTTCCATATTCATATCCTATCTGTAATTACCAATCAATTAAACTTATTTTCTCTATTTCTAATTAATTTACTAATTTGCCTAAATTTTATTCATGATTGAATCTTTGTAATTAAATTGCTATATTCAGCCTATCTTTTGGTATCTGTACATATATGTAGGGCTAATTGATAAAAGCAATGAATATTTAAATCTGTATTAAAACATGGATGCAGATTCGGTATCTAATTGATACCACTATGTTAAACAAGCTAATTTAGCTTATAAGCCGGTTGCGAAGCAAACACAGGGATCCTTGATAGCAAGGATGGCAAAATCAAGCCTATAGACCTCAGGAGGCTGGAATATTAACCAGTACGGTCACCCATAACAACAATAATGTATGCCAAACAACCTCACTAATGGAGATTTTAAATCTAGCACACCTAAGCGGATAAAAATAAACTCCAAAATTGTATAAATAGAGATTGTCGATGATTATTGGCACTAACCTGATTACCTAGTAAACATTATGAGGAAACTAGCGTCAGGTTATACAACAGGTTTTACCAAGGTAATGCTAATTTAGCACCTTAACTTAAGAGCATGACGTAATAACTCAAAGACTGAGGTATTACGCTTATTCTTGAGATTAACGCAGTAAATAAAAAGGCAGTCAACATACTAAAGGCATTAATCAGTGTCTCACAACCATCCTTTTTATTTTCAGTCTTTCACAATGAGAAACATGTAGGGCAACCAATTATTGTAACTTAGCAAATAGCTATAATATCAACTTAGTGCAACACGCCTAAGCTGAGATATACTTATATTCAGCGTATGTACCTATGGGCTTATTCTATAACGCCTAAAGCGCTAAGCTAAACCCTAACTATTTAGATCTCAGTGTAAAATTGAAACACGCACGACCTGTTATTTTGCCGAAAAATCATTGACTAAGCTTGCCCACTTTAGGGCGCTGACAACAGGACACAGTCAATGAGAAGAATATTAATAAATGCAACTGAGCAGGAAGAAATTAGAGTTGCAATGGTGGATGGTCAATATCTTTATGACCTCGACATCGAGCATACCAATCATGTTCAAAAAAAATCCAATATTTACAAGGGCACAATTACACGTATTGAACCCAGCCTAAACGCAGCTTTTGTCGATTATGGTGCTGAGCGCCATGGTTTTTTACCCTTTAAAGAAATCTCTCACGAGTATTGGAAAAAGACTAAAACAGAAGGCCGCCCATCAATTAAAGAAGTGATGCGTAAAGGGCAAGAAGTCCTTATTCAAATCGATAAAGAAGAGCGAGGCAATAAAGGCGCGAGCTTAACGACATATATCAGTCTAGCAGGTCGTTTTTTAGTATTAATGCCGAACAACCCTAAGGCAGGTGGTGTTTCACGTCGCATTGAGGGTGAAGATCGTCATCGCATCAAGCAGATTCTTAATGAGTTGGATATTGAGAATGGTGGTGCCATTGTACGTACCGCAGGCTTAGGACGTGAGCTTGAAGAGCTATCGTGGGATTTAGATTATCTCAAAATGCTCTGGAGTGCTATCCAGTTTGCTCATAAAAAGCACAAAGCCCCGACACTCCTCTATCAGGAGAGTAACTTAATTATCCGCACCTTGCGGGATTACTTCCGCCCTGATGTGGGTGAGATTATCTTTGATAAGGAAAGTATCTATAACCAAGCTTGTGAGTTTGTTAAGGCAGTAATGCCTCACAATATCAATAAACTCAAACTCTATAGAGACAAAAGTACGCCACTCTTTAGTCGTTACCAAATTGAGCATCAAATTGAGTCAGCCTTTGAACGTGAAGTTACGCTACCATCAGGTGGTGCAATTGTTATCGATCATACTGAAGCACTCATCTCTATTGATATTAACTCTGCCCGTGCGACTAAGGGTGGTGATATTGAAGAGACCGCTCTCAATACCAATTTAGAAGCCGCTGAAGAAATTGCACGACAGTTACGTTTACGTGACCTTGGTGGACTCGTCGTTATTGACTTTATCGACATGATGCCCAATAGAAATCAACGCAGTGTTGAAAAGCGCTTACGTGAAAAACTAAAAATTGACCGTGCACGTGTCCAAATTGGACGCATTTCACGCTTTGGTCTTTTAGAAATGTCACGTCAACGTTTACGCCCTTCATTAGATGAGTCTAGCCAGATTGTTTGCCCACGTTGTAGTGGTCATGGCACCTTCCGTGGTGTTGAATCTTTAGCTTTGTCTATTCTTCGTCTCATTGAAGATGAAGCCATGAAAAACATGACGAAGAAGGTAACGACACAAGTACCTGTTGATGTCGCCTGCTTCTTACTTAATGAAAAGCGTCCAACACTCAATAAGTTACAAGAACAGCATGATATTGATATTGTTATTTTACCTAATCCCCATATGGTAACACCTCATTATGAGATTGAACGTAACCGAGTGCAAGATATCAGCAATGACACAGGCGCAAGTTATGACAAATACCATAAAGTACAACAGTCCAAACAAGATTCAGATAGCAATCCAGTAGATAATACACCACGTGCAGAAACTCCTGTTGTTGCTCCTGTCATGCCAGATATGCCCATGCCTTCTCCTGCTAATACAAGCTCAGAAGTAAAAGAACCAGTAGCTGAAAACACAAGTTTTATCCGCCGTGTCTTTGGTAATATTTTTGCTAATAAAGCAACGCCTGCTACTGAGGAAGTGAAAGCTGAAGCTAAACCAAGCACTGCTAAGCCAAGAACACAAAATAATAACCATCGCTCTCAGCAAAACAATAATAATCGGCAGAAACGCAACCCTAACCAGAATCAAGGGCAGAAGCCTAATAACCAACAAAAACGTAATCCCAATCAAAACCAAGGGCAACAACAGCCTAATAACCAACAAAAACGCAATCCTAATCAGAACCAAGGGCAACAACAGCCGAATAACCAACAAAAACGCAATCCTAATCAAAACCAAGGACAACAACAGCCTAATAACCAACAAAAACGCAATCCTAATCAAAACCAAGGACAACAGCCTAACAATCAACAAAAACGCAATCCTAATCAAAACCAAGGACAACAGCAGCCGAATAACCAGCAAGAACGCAGTCCTAATCAAAACCAAGGGCAACAACAGCCTAATAATCAGCAAGAACGCAATCCTAATCAGAACCAGAGACAAGAGCAAAACGGAAACAGAAAGCCAGAGGACAATCAAGTCCAGAACACACAAGAAGCCAATGGCAATACATACTCTCAACGCAACAAGAGAACGAATCGATATAACTCAAACCAGAGAAGAAAGTCTCCACCAAAACATACTCCCATTGATCATGATCAAATGGATATGACTCCGATTGAGATAAAAATCCCTGCACCTACATCGACTCGTTCACGCAAAAAACCTCCAGCGAAGAAAAAGCGGACAATCTCTAGTGAAAAAATCCAAAGCACAACGGCGAAGGTTGCTAAAGATTTAGCAACAGAAAAAGGTACAAACGTTAAATCTGCGAAAAATGAAAGCAAGGCAAGTAATATAGAGCAGCCTAATATTAGTAAAGAAACCCAAGCAAGCAAACCTAAAGAAGCAAGTACGGTAGAGCAAGCCAAGGTGAATAAAGAACCGATCAAGAAGCCTGTGAGTAGAGAGGAAAAACCTAGCAAGCCGAAGGAAGCACGCAACGCTGAGCAACCCAAGGCGAATAAAGAGCCGACCAAGAAGCCTGTTAGTAAAGAAGGAAAACCTAGCAAGCCGAAGGAAGTACGCAACGCTGAGCAACCCAAGGTAAACAAAGAGTCAACTAAGAAGCCTGTTAGTAAAGAGGAAAAACCTAGCAAGCCGAAGGAAGTACACAACGCTGAGCAACCCAAGGCGAATAAAGAGCCGACCAAGAAGCCTGTTAGTAAAGAGGAAAAACCTAGCAAGCCGAAGGAAGTACACAACGCTGAGCAACCCAAGGCGAATAAAGAGCCGGCCAAGAAGCCTGTAAGCAAAGAGGAAAAAGCTAGCAAGCCGAAGGAGGCAAGCAAAGTTGAGCAAGCCAAGACAAAGAAAGAGCCGACAAGAAAGCCTGTAAGCAAAGAGGCAAAGCCAGAAAAAACTAAGGCAATAGATAGCAAGCCTGAAATGGTTGCAAAAAAAGCTCCAGCCGCTAAAAAAGCATCAAAACCGACAGTGGCAAAAAAGGAAACTAAAGAGCCAGTAAAGGTGAAGGCAACATCAAAAAAAATAGAAGCAGGTGAATTGAAAGAAACACCTAAAGCCAAACCAACAAAAGCCAAGGTTGAAAAAGAACAGCCAACTTCTAGCACACCAGAAAGTGCATCTTCAAGCTAGTATTAACACTCAGGAGCAACATTAGTTGCTTCCTGAGCATTAAAATACCACTAAAATAATACAACAATTACCTTATTTTCTGCTATGATAGAAAGCAAACCTATCATCGATTCTAGGATTGTGATTTGTTTGGCAGATTAATATAATGTAAATGGCTGATTAATATTTAATAATTACCCATTGAGGCGCTTTGCTATATCATAGGACTCACTCCTAGACAGCTTTTATGTAAGAAAGCTACTGGTAAAATAACAGTCACTATATCCAACAGGATCAAAATCTATTGATCCAGAGTTCAGTCTGCTAATAACGGCCATTACTCTTTAAGGAAATAGACTAAAAACTAGTCAAACTGTAAAATTTTCCTTTGATGGACAAATGCTTAATACTTTCACCGCATACTGAGTTAAAAATAATGACTAAAGATTATAAACAAGTGAAGACTAACGACTCTGAGCCTAAAACAAGTTACTTATGGATGGTTAGCGGAATGACAATTGGTCTATTCATTGGGCTAGCTATGTTTTTCTTTTCTAATCCACAAGCAAAACTCAATGACATGGAACAAGTCCTTAGCAATGAAGTCAATATTATTCCTGTTCTTGCTGAAGACAATGGTCCTGAGCCAATTTCCACCGTAATTACTGAGTCACGCAACTTACAAGAAAGGAAGCGTGCTACCTTTACTTACTTTGGTGTATTACCCAATCTAGAAAGGGATGTACAAATAAAACAAGATGCTAAAGACAAGCTAATTAAAGTCACTGTAGAAACCAAAACCAATGATGCCATTGTGACTGCTGAGACAGAAACACCTGATAACGCTATAACGGGTAATTACCTGCTACAAATTGCCTCTTTTAGAAAAGAAGAAATGGCTGAAAGAGCGAAAGAAAAACTAGCATCTCAAGGTATTGGTACTCGAATTGAGAAAAAAGTAGTCCGTGGACGTAGTTGGTATCGAATTATTACAGTGCCTATTCAATTACAATCAGAGCTACAAAACTGGAAGAAAATACTTGAAGGTAGTGGACATCAACCTCTTGTGATTCATCTTAAATCATAATGGAATTAACACGAGTAGAAGGTGAACACACTGAATAAGAAGCGGGTTACAAAGGGTCAAGTTATCACCCGCTATGGTGCTGAAATTCTAGTTGAAATAGAAGATAACCAGCAAGTTGTTCGCTGTACTGCCAAACGTAAACTAGACCATGTTGCCTGTGGTGACTTTGTTACGATAAGTCTTGCAGAGCATGGCAATGCACAACTACAGAGTATTGAGCCACGACACAATGCGCTAATGCGCCCTGACTATAGCCATAAATTGAAAACAATTGCGGCTAATATTGATCAGCTCATTATTGTTATTGCATGGCGACCTAAACCATCATGGTCTCTCATTGATCGCTACCTCATTGCCAGCCAACGCCTAAACTGTGATGCACTGATTATTATCAATAAAGCTGATCTATATGAGCAATATGCATCAGCAGAGGCACGGTTAAGACTGGATGAGTTCAAGCAAATTGGCTATCCCATTATTAGTGCTTCCGCAGGTGATGCTGACGAAGTTACTGGCATTACTGAATTACAAAAATATCTACACAATAAAACCAGCACCCTAGTCGGGCAATCGGGAGTTGGTAAGTCTTCATTAGCCAATGAAATACTTAAAGATGCCAATATTCAAGTCGGTGCCATCTCTGATAATGGTGAAGGTCGCCACACAACAACCTCAACTAGGCTCTATAAGCTGAATGCTGGAGGTAAGTTGATTGATTCTCCTGGAGTTCGTGACTTTGCTCTTCCTGAGCTGACGGCACAACAGCTTAGGGCAGGCTATATTGAGTTCAATGATGCTAGCCTCTCTTGCAAATTTAACAATTGTAGTCATCAGCATGAGCCAAAATGTGCTGTACGCCAGCAACTTGCTGATAATAAAATTCCTTCTGAGCGCTACCAGCGTTACTTAAAGTTATTAGCAACACTTGATTAAATCATTCAATGACCAGCTTTCAATTTTAAATATCCACACATGAAATAAACTGTATACTTAAGGACTGATTAAGTTGTAAAAATACTTAGGAAGGATCACTCTTGATAACTATAATAAAACTAATAAAGTTATCAGTAATTTACAGAAGTTATTACTGCGGTAATAACTATTCACTAGGCAACCTCTAGTTCGTTAATACATTACTATGCAAATACCATTATCATTGATACTCTGTACACTTATTTACTCTTTTACGTTCACAGCGACGGCATCTCCCAACGGGATTGAACGCCTGCAATTTAAATTTACCCTTTCTCAAATAAAAAACAATAATAACATTAGTTTCAGTAGCCTAAAAGACTATCCTCTTTACCCTTATCTGGAATATGAGAAGTTTAATCAACGCTTTAATGAGACTTCAACAAGAGAGATTAAACGATTCCTTGATAAGCACTCACCTAGCCGACTTAGTAGCAATCTATGGCAACGCTGGATCAAACGCTTAGCCAGTGAAAATAAATGGCCAAAAATACGTGAGATTTATGATCCAAAAATAGCTAGCGTGGCTAGTCAATGTTATTACCTACATGCTCTCTATAACAAAGAAGCCTTGTCTAAAGATATCGCTACAGAAGCAAAAGATCTATGGATGTCAGCAAAGTCACGCCCTAAGTCTTGTGACTTCATTTTTGGAAAACTGAAAAGTACTAACCGTATTACTAAGAAAGATATTTGGCAACGCTTTGAGTTAGCGATGGATAAGAAAAATCGTAGACTAGCTCGCAGTCTCATTAAGTTGCTTCCTAAAGATGAAAGAGCTATTGCTCAACAGTATGTCAATGCTTACAAAAATCCTAAGCGTGCACTAAAAAGCCGACATATTACTAGAGGGCGTTATTCTCGCAAAGTTATCCGCTACGCGATTAAACGCATTACTCAACGTAACTACAAAGAAGGTCACAAGTACTGGCAACAGTATAAGAATAAAATACCCTTCACTAAGGCAGAGCGCTACACTATTGAAGCACACCTTGGCTTACGCTCAGCTTTTAATTTAGATAAAGATGCCTTTAGACAACTCAAAAAAGTCCCTAGCCGTTATCGCAATAATGAAGCAAATATTTGGCTTGCTAGAATGGCCTTACGAGAAGGTAAATGGAAAACATTATTAACCACCATTAATGAATTAGATGAAAAAACTCAAGCAGAAGAAACATGGACTTACTGGAAAGCCCGTGCAAAGGATAAACTAGGCAAACCAAGAGAAGCCACTGAAATTTATGAGGCACTAGCAAAAAATGCTTCTTTTCATGGTTTCCTTGCAGCTGATATATTAGGAAAAGAGTACCATGTGCTTGATAATCAACGAGGTAACTGGGAAAAAGAAATTAAAGAAATTTCCAAACATCCTGCAATAGCACGAGCAGTCGAGTGGTTTCAGCAAGGCAATGATTCACTCGCTTTTCGAGAATGGATATGGGCTTTAAATCACATGGAAAAAGAAGATATTCTCTCAGCCGCAGCCTTAGCCCTAAAACTTAAAAAACCTGTTTTAGCTGTGCGTACTGTGGCAAAAACAGGGGATTGGAATCAAGTTAATTTACGCTTTCCCCTACTTTACAAAAACCTAATTAAAGAGATTAGTAAAAAGAATAATGTAAATCCAGCATGGGTTTACGGTATCATGCGCCGAGAAAGTGTCTTTAATAAAAAAGCTGTCTCATCAGCAGATGCTAGAGGCTTAATGCAATTACTGCCCTCAACTGCACGCCATGTCGGTCGAAAGCTCGGTATTAATCGCGTACGAAAGAATGATTTATTTACTCCTGAGGTCAATATTAACTTAGGTAGTGCCTATCTTGGTAGTATGTTATCTCGGTTTGATGGGGATTATGTTAAAGCAACAGCGGGTTACAATGCGGGCCCGACCCGCTCAAAACGCTGGACACCAAAGACAACCATCGAGGCAGATCGCTGGGTTGATAGTATTCCTTTTAAAGAAACACGTAACTATGTTCGTGCGGTCATGTCCTATACTACTATTTATGATCATAAGCTAACATCGGGTAATGAGCAGCGCATATCCACAAATTTAACCCCTGTTATCGGCAGACTAAAAAAAGATAGTGAATAACCAAGCAGAGAAACAAACAGGGATTGCACTGATTACTGCGCTAATCATTACCGCATTAGCGGTTAGCATTGCCACGACTCTTGCCTATCAACAATACACAGCGCTACGACTCACCAGCAACCTTAACAACCTACAACAAGCTTACCTTTATGCAACAGGCATGGAGGATTGGGTTAAGGTATTGTTGAAGCGTGACTTTAACGATAGCAATACTGATGATCTCACTGAAGATTGGGCAACAGAACTACCAGCACTGCCTATTCCTGGTGGTACAATGAAAGGTAAGTTGATTGATTTACAAGGACGGCTCAACCTCAATGAAATTACTAGAATAACAAGACCTAAAAAACGAACTCGCCAAAAAAAACTTATTATTAATGTTATTCACAAAGCCCGACTTCAACGCTTACTGACTCGGCTGGGGCTAGTTGAACATGATGAACAAAGTAATGAACTTATTGATAACTTAGCAGATTGGATTGATCAAGATAGCCGAGTACGTGACCGTGGTGCTGAAAGCTCTTACTATCAGACCTTAAAGCCAGCTTATCTTCCTGCTAATAGTGAGATGGTTTCACCTTCTGAACTACGCTTAGTCAAAGGTTTTGATCAATTGATTAGTCAAGAACCAGAAGACAAAAAAAGCAAAAAACCGCCACCTAAACCTAAGAGTATTACCGAGCTAATACTACCCTTTATTAGCACCCTCCCCCAAAATACCCCTATTAATGTCAATACCGCTTCTAGAGAAGTCATTTTATCTCTAGGTAATCTCAGTGAAGCACAGGTTAATAATATAATGACCGATAGAGATGAAGAGCCTTTTGCAACAATAAGTGATTTTTTGCGCATATTCCCCCAAGCAATACAGAAAGAAATTGATAAAAAATCTATCTCTGTCACCTCGCAGTATTTTCTTTTGGATGGAAAAATAGAAATTGGTTCCATAAGGCTATATATTAACAGTGTAATCAAACGGGACAGAAATGGTAATAGCCATGTTATTAAACGTGAATTCAGCGAGATATAGTCGATGCAATCGCTAGTTATTAAACTATCAGCACTTGATACCCAAACACCAGCTTATTGTTTTTTGGATAAAAAAACGATCAGTAGTCATTTTGTCGAGGTCAGCTGGGAAGAAATTGCACGACTCAAGTACAGCCATTGTATTGTGCTTATTCCTAGCACTGAGGTCACCTTAAACACGCTAGAGCTACCAACAAAGTCTTATAGCCAATTAATGAAGGCAATTCCTTATGCCTTAGAAAATGATCTTGCTGATGATATTAAAGACCTACATTTTAGCTTTCATCGCCCTAAAAATGCCGCATTAGAAACTGCGACCATTAAGAAAGCACGCTTAAAGCAATGGCAACTTTTATTATCTAATTATAATATTAAAGTACAGACTATATTACCTGATCTCTTTGCCCTACCTGTCATAGAAGAAGGTTGTAGCCTCATTCTGCTTAATGATCAGGCAACGGTTCGATGCAGTAATTTTTCTGGTTTTACAACCCATGCTAGTATTCTGTCAACCTTACTCAATCAGCTATCTAAAGAAGAAGGTCAAGTACTAACAAACTTATTAAGCAATCAACAAGAAGCCTTAACAGACTTAAACACTGAGATAGAGCAAGAATGTTATCTCGATTTAGCCAATCATTGTCATAAAGACCTAGTCACCGCTTTACCATTAAACTTACTTCGTGGTATTGATGAAGCACAGCATTCAGCAAAAAAGATTCCCTATAGCAAATCTATTGTTGCACTTTCCCTCTTTTGCCTAGGGCTTTGGACAGCACAAACCGCCTACAATAATCACTCAGCCCATCAAAAAGTTGAAAAACTACACAATGCAATTAATACGATGTTTAGCGAGACATTACCTAATCGCAATGTCGATAGTGATTATCAAATTTTAAACTCTCAGATGCAAAATGAATTAAAAAAATATAACGTCACTACAACAAAGACCGTTGCATCACCCTTAAAACTCCTTCATATGATTGCTGAAAAACTTACTCATCAAAATAGCGTCTCACTACTCAAAATTAATTATGATAGAAAGGGCTTGCACTTAACCTTATCGGCTCGATCAACAGTAGAAATAGACTCTATTATCAAAGGATTACCTGAAAATATATCAGCAAAGAAAACGACTTCTAACACTTCTGCAAATAAGGTTCGAGCCATTATTCTTATCAATGAGATTAAATCGTGATTCAAGCAATTAATAATCAAATTAGCATGATGAACTCAAGAGAAAAAATAATAGTTTCTGTGGGTCTTATCACTGGCATCGTCGTTTTATATTGGAGCTTTGTCTGGCAGCCATTACAGAAAAAAACAGTACAACTACAAAATCAGGTCGTTCAATATCAAAAAGAACACCGTTACATGTCAAAACTACAACAAAAAATACAACTAGCGAGAGAACAGCAACAAAGCACGCCCAGACAATCAAAACCAAAGCAAAACCCTGCACAAGTCATTGAGGATCTATTGCGCCGTCATAAGTTAAGACAAAGCATTAAGTCGATGAGTGGCAATAAGATCATTAGCTTAAGCCTAGATAAGATTAATATGGATGTCCTTAGTCGCTTCTTAGGGGGTATAGAAAAACATCCTCAACTATCAATTCTTAAGCTTGAAATTAAGCCACAAAAAGTTAAAGGAAGAATAAACACTAAAATGAAAATAGGGGAAACTCCATGAAGAAATTTATTTTTCTAGGTATTATTAGTCTCTTGCTTCTATTAGTCATAAAAACTCCTGCCCACTTAGTCAGCCAACAAATAAACCAACGCACACCTTTACAGTTGCAGGGTGCGACAGGAACCTTATGGCAAGGAACAGTGGCTCAGGCAAGTTACAAAGAGGTTGTCATTGGTGCTGTTGAATGGTCTATTGACCCATTTTCTGTGGTCAAAGGAAAGGCTGAAGGTCATTTTAAAATCAAAGGAGATGAGCTTAAAGCGAAAGGTGAGTTTGAGCTAGCTCTTGATAAAAAACTTAAAATAAAAAAGCTAGGCTTTAAGTGTAAGACACCATTAATTAATAAACTAGCCAATAACCCCATTAAGCTTACAGGGGAATTTATAGGTGATATAGATTATCTCATTATGACCCCTAGTAAAGCACCGAAACCCCCTATTATCAAAGGGCAGGTTAATTGGCTTGAAGGAGGAATTAATAGTCCCTTCCTAACAATACCTCATGGAAACTATCAAGCGATTATTGAGCAGAACAAAGATGATAATTTATTAACAACGATTGAATCTGATGAAGCTGCGCTCATTATTGAGGGTAATATACAACTTGATCAACAGTGGAGGTATGTGACTGATTTACAACTCACACCGAGTGAACAGGGACAAAACATGAAAAAGATCTTAAATATGATGCGAGGAAGAGCGAATGACCAAGGAAGCTATATTATTAGGGAGAATGGAAGCCTATCCATTCAAAGATAAATCTATGTCGCTCACAAGACAACAAGACCTTTGTTAGTTTTTGATTGAAGGCAAGTACCATTTTCTAATCTCATTATTAATCAACTCACTTAAAAGTGATAATGAAAAATAGGCGCAAGAAAATAGAGATACTAGTATTTCTTTCACGTATTGGAGGTAAAGTGATTGAAGCTGTTTGATGAAAGACCTGAATTTAGGAGTAAATCAGGCTTATTCTTATTCACGACAATCAGCAGAAGGATAAGTCAAAGGATCATCCAAAAAATGACCATACAGATCTATTGCGCAATCCTTAGCATCCATGACACTATGAGAAATATCTCTAAAACTAAATATTATTGTATTAGTATACTTTCCACGTATTGACTCCGCCCATTCAATCGGTGTTACAGGGTCATCTTCACCTGCAAACAACAAGACTGGAACTTTAGAATCAGGGAGCGTGACTAATTCAAAAAAATGACTATCTTTCCAAGATTCACACATACCCACTTCACGAATAAGATAAGGCGTTAATTTAGGAAAATTCTTATATATTTTTGTCATTTCTTGCCGAGACAAAATGGAATTATCCTGACACTCTACTGCACGGTGAACTAATTCACTACTAGAGCTATCGATACGTGAATGAATAAAATAAGAAATATATTTTTGAAAATTACTAACATCACGGCGACTAAAATCATAAATGACTTCTGGCAATATTTTTAAGCTTTTTGATTCGTACTGTGTACCAAATAAAAATCCAATAAACAACTCATCATCGAAAATAATTTCCTCTTTAATATTAGGTAATTGAATCCGTAATGGGTTTTTCTGTAGATCGGCTATTGTTTTCCATAATAATGTCTGAAGATCACCATAATCCGTTGCGCACTGAGAGTTATTTTTACAAAATATAAATAAACGCTCTAAGCTTTTATTGAGCAATAAAGGCCAATCTTTAAAGAAATGCTGGGAAATAGGATAAACTGAATCAAGTAATAGAGTCCTCACTCGCTCTGGATTTTGACTCTCAACAACCATTGCTAAGCGCGTACTATAGGAAACCCCGTATAAATTCCATTTTTTATAATGCAGGGCATCCATTATATCCCGAATATCACCTGCACTATGTAAGGTGCTTAGTTGATCAACAGGCACACCCTTTTGCTTCATCTCTTGATAGCAAGTGTTAATAATCTCATGAGCACCCTTTTCAGAAGAACCCTTAAAAATACTTTCCTTTACCGCTTTATTATAGGAGTCACAACTTAAACTAGGCTCACTCAGACCTGCACCACGTTGATCGAACAGAATGATATCACGCTTAAAGTTAATCCTCTTAAACCAGCCATTCCAGTGATCAAAGACATGCTGCCTGTCCAGCCCTGCAGGAGAGCCAGGACCACCCGCCATATTAAGTACAGGATCCTCTTTACGCCCATAACCTGTATAACGCAAAACAACTACAGGGAGGATATAATCAGAGACCCCACCTTTTTTTCGTGGAGCCGTATGAAATTTTGCACATTCAATATTCTCTGCGGCTTCAAACCAGCACTTCGTCCAGACTAAAACTCCACCATTAGGAAGCACACTCTTAGAGCCAATTTCTGCTCGAGTGAATGATGAAAAATAACTATATGATGCCAGACTAATGGCACATACTGCGATAATCGTCAGTAGAAAATATCGTTTGCCCATGATACTTGTAAAAATCCCAAACAAAATCTTAACTCTATTATTATAAAAATGTCTATGCTAATAAAAGCACTTTATCACAAACGCTATAGTAAAGCAGGTTTGTAATAACGTAATAACCCAGTGTAAAGTATCGATCCTGAAAGACTACATAGTGCATAGTTATAAAAATTTAGCCATTTCGTTATAGATATTTTAAGCAAGGTAAGATGCTAATCAGCAGAGTTCCCACTTTCTGGTGGCTCTAACTCTGACTCTGGCGATGATTGAGAAGTCATTGAGCGCCTACTTTTACGATCACGATAGCGAATAACGACTTTGCTCTGCTTTGCTTCTTTTTCTTGCAATGCTTTCACCTCATTAGCAAAACTTTCATCTTCTCCACTTGAGAACATCGGATTATTACCCTGATTCCCACCTTGGTTCTGATTACTATTACTATTGTTTCTATTGGTGAATCTCGCATTACCTCTAGGGCTATTAGTTTTTACTTTAGTTCGACTATTTTTTCGATGTATCCCACCACTAAGACGACCGTATTGCCCCTTATGTTGCTTTTGACGATTATTATTTTTTGACTGTGGATTATTACGCCCCCCACTGCTGTTTTGTCTACGCCCCCCTTTTTGTGAGCGATTCGGTTTCTTCTTTCCTCCCAAGGAAAGCAAAGGTGTTGAAATATAAATATTCATTGGCTCTAAACCAGGCACCTGATTTTGCGTTAAGCCTTCACCTGCTTGAGCCTCTATCTTCTTTAAGGTGACACGATTATGAGGGTCAACTAAAATAGCAGCGGGTCGCTCCAGATCTTCCCAACCACGATTAACCACTCTACTTTGGAAAATAGAAACTTGTCTTGGTAGGTCAAAGTGAAATATATTTTTATATCCTGCGGTATGAATATTACTATCCACCTGATCACTCACAATTAATATGGGATAATCATCCTCAGTAAAGCGTTCGTTATCTTTACTCTGACTCGCTATTATACTGGGGTGACCATGGTTAGATAGTGATTCTTGCAACCCCGTCGCTGCTTTATTCGTTGACACAAAGATTAATGATGATTTGCCTTCTAAGTCATCGAGCATTAAATCCATCAATGCCACTTTATGTGTGTAATCATCCGTAATATAAACTTCTTGAGGAGTACTGACTAAAGGATTCTTTTCTTCCTCAATTTCAACAACTTCACTGTCTTTAACAAAACTATCTAAGAAGGCTTTAGATTCACTGTTTTTCTCAATAAAGGTAATAACAGGACATTCTCTTTTCACTTGCTTATAGATCTGTTCACACAGTAAATGGAGACCTTGCTTATGTATAATTGAAAAGTCATCAATGACTAATGCTTCAATATTAGAAAAATCTGTTTTGTTATTTTTAACTAGATCATCCAGTCGCCCAGGTGTTGCAATCAAAAAATCCAAAGGACGTTTTAATAACCTCATTTGGTGTTGGTAAGGACGACCACCACTAATAAATCCAAGGCGTAGATTAAAGTCTTTTATAATCTTCTTTAAGGTGTAATTGATTTGATTCACTCGCTCTCGGCGTGAGGTCAATATCAATATTCTTGAGCCACGATAATCATCAATAGGATTATTCAGCAAATAGCTTGTCAAGGGAATAAGATACCCCCCTGTTTTGCCAGCTGCTGTTTGACTTTCAATAACGACATTTTTACGTTCGTTAACGAGAGGGATTAGTGATTTTTGCAAAGGAGTCGGATTCTCATATCCGGCAGCATTCAATGATGCGGCTAAATCCTCATTAAGGTTAAAGCTTTGAAACGACAAAATTAAAATCTCCCCTGTGCCTAGAAAGCACGGGCTTAACGATAAGGTTAAAAATCTTCTGAATGAATAAGAAATAGCGTTGCTAAGATAAATATGACCCTAAAAATCGTCAAACGATTAAGGTATCTATTAGAAATATGTGCCTTTTATTATGAATAATGAGGCTGGGCTACTAGCAAACGCGTAACACTTCTAAACCTATTATATCACATCAAAGGAGTCAAGTTTAAAATAAACAAGCGGTATGCACCTTTAAAGATGTCAGCCACATCATAATCTTAGGAAAATATTACCAATATAATAAACTGAGTAACTACATATTCAAGCCCTTTTTCTACCTACAAATACTGTAATGCACTTTCAATTCGGTGTGTTCCAAGCACTTCCATTCCTTTGATTGGTTTCTGTGGTAGATTTCCGGTCGGTATGATAGCACGTTTAAAGCCATGCTTGCTTGCCTCTTTTAAACGTTCTTCACCATTAGGAACAGGTCTCACCTCTCCAGCCAAGCCAACTTCCCCAAAAATAACCAAGTCTGACGGCACTGATTTATTACGAAAACTTGACAATGCTGCTAATAATAGAGGCAAGTCTGATGCAGTTTCTGTCACTTTCACACCGCCAACCACATTAGCATAAACATCTTGGTCATACATAGAAATTCCTCCATGACGATTCAATACAGCTAACAGCATTGCCATCCGATTTTGCTCTAAACCTAAAGTCACTCGACGTGGATTCCCCCCATGACTTTCATCAACAAGTGCTTGCACTTCAACTAAAATAGGTCGTGTGCCTTCGCGTGTTACCATCACCACACTACCTGCCACATTCTCTTCATGCCCTGCCAAAAAAATAGCAGAAGGATTAGCCACTCCTTTTAAACCCTTATCGGTCATCGCAAAAACACCAATCTCATTCACTGCACCAAAACGATTTTTTACTGCACGTAAAATACGATAACGACTACCAGGGTCACCTTCAAAATACAAGACAGTATCCACCATATGCTCCAGCACTCGTGGCCCTGCTAGTGTCCCTTCCTTTGTCACATGACCCACAATAAATAATGAAGTACCCGTTTGTTTAGCATAACGAACAAGTTGCGCTGTCGATTCACGTATCTGGCTGACGGAACCAGGTGCTGAATTAAGTTGCTCGGTGTAAATCGTTTGAATAGAGTCAATCACCATAAGCTCTGGTTGCTCTCGCTGCGCTATTGTCAGAATGCGCTCTATCCCTGTCTCAGTCAGTAGCTTGAGATCATCAAGCGCTAAATTCAAACGTTGTGAACGCATAGAAATCTGTTGTAATGATTCCTCACCTGAAACATACAAGCACTTTAATTGTGACAAGCTATCTAGTGCTTGCAATAAAATGGTTGATTTTCCAATACCAGGATCACCACCAATCAATGTTACTGAGCCACGCACTAAGCCACCACCGAGTACGCGGTCAAGTTCACTCATCTTAGTAATAATACGTGGTGTCTTCTCTAAATTTACACTGCCCAGTAATTGCACACCTTGTTGCACACCTGCATAGCCAGCAAAACGAGGGTTCTTCGCAGTCTTTGCTGAACCCGCTGTCTGTGGTGCTACCTCAATGAGGCAATTCCACTCTTTACAGTCACCACATTGCCCACTCCATTTATTATGAATCGCACCACATTCTTGACAATTGTACTCAATTTTTGCCTTTGCCATCTACTGCTTGCCTTGTAATTTAGGAGAGATAATTAATGTTTTCACCGTATTATTCGTGACTCTACGCACCTCGATAGGATAACCACCAATTAGCATACATAAACCCTTTCGTGGTATGGTTTCCAAGTACTCAATAACTAAGCCATTCAGTGTTTTTGCATCCTGTGGCATGGGTAACTTTAGACCTGCTAAACGATTGACTTCACGTACTGGCATACCTCCATCAACCCAAGTTGTACCATCGTCTTTGATCTCTAAGTCATTCGTAATACTGGCAGGATCTGTCACAAACTGACCAACAATTTCTTCCAAAATATCTTCAATAGTTACTAAACCTTGAATTTCACCATATTCATCCACTACCAATGCAATACGAGTACGCTCTGATTGGAAATTGATTAATTGCTGGGTTAATACCGTTGTTTCCAAGGTAAAGAAGATATCCGTCATAGACTCTTCGATCACTTCAGGCTTGAGTGTATTATCTTGTATAAAAGGCAATAACTGGCGGAGATGCAAAAAACCGAGTGTATTTTCTAATTTCTCACGATAAACCAACATTCGCGAGAATGGAGAACGGGCAATTTGACGTTCAATTAAACTCCAATCCGCCGCCAAGTCAATACCTGAAATATCCATCCGTGGAATCATAATATCTTCCACTGTAATTGATTCTAAGTCCAACACACTCAATAGCATTTGCTGATGATTATTGGGAATTAAACTTTCAGACTCACGAACTAAGGTGCGTAGTTCATCTTGGTTAATACTGGCAGACTGTACTGCTTGAGGATCAACACCAAAGCGGCGTATTAAGGCATTCGCCACTTGATTAGCCAACCAAACTAAGGGGCCTGCCACTTTTAACAACGGTGTATAAATACGCGCAGCGGAATAGGCAAATTGATCCGCTTTGACCGTTGCCAGCGTTTTCGGTGCTAGCTCAGCAAAGATCAATAATAATAAAGCTAAAACTCCTGTAGCAATCGCAACCCCACTACTGCCTGCTAAGTGATAACCCAGATAGCTCGCTATTTGAGTAATAAGAATATTGACTAAATTATTACCCAGTAAAATTAAACCAATCAGACGATCAGGCTGTTGCAATAAATTAACAACTAATCTCGCCCCTTTATCACGCCGTGCATGATGCCGAAGTTTATAACGATCAATCGACATTAATGCTGTTTCAGAGCCTGAGAAGAAAGCAGATAGAGCAAATAATAGGATTAATAATAAGAATAATATAATGGTCGTACTCAAACGATTAACCGCCAGCTATGTTGCATTCAATACGACTTCCTGTACAAATTTACTACCAAAAAAGGCGACGACCAAAATAACAAACGCTGTAATTGTCCACTTAACGGCTTTATTACCTCGCCAACCTTTGATCCAATGACCAATAATTAAGATGCTATATACCCCCCATGCCACAACCGATAGTATCGTTTTATGTAAACGCTCTGTTGCAAAAAAGTTATCCAGAAAGATAAAGCCAACCAGTAAGCCAATACTCAGCAAACCAACCCCCATGACCAGCAAACGAAATAGTAAGGTTTCCATGTCTTGTAAAGCAGGTAAAGAACGAATCACTTTAGGGCGATGACTTTTTAATAAGCGACTTTGTATAGAGAGTATTACCGCCTGTAATGTTGCCAAAAACAATAAACTATAACCCAGAAAGGAAAATAAAACATGTAGGCTCAATGCCCCAGAAATATTGACTGACTGATAACCATTCCCTCCTAATATTTCCATTAATATGGTAATCATTGTCCATGGAATAATAAATAAGGCAAGGATATCAACACGATGTGTTAAAGAGGTCATGAATAGGACAATATTAGAAAGCAATAATACTTGTGAACTTGTGGCAATAATATCAAAGCGTAGACCTGCCTCATTGAATAAAGGTGAGTACAGGAAGTATCCGTGCAAAATAATGGCTAGCAACCACGTCGCACGACTCAGCATGTAGATAATTTTTTTGGTGTTAGTTCTGATAGAGATGGTGATTAATACACCACTAATACCGTAGAGAACGCACATTAATAAGTTGATTGTATTCAAAACAGGTAGCTTTTTTAGTATGATTCTGAGCCAATAGATGCACTCACTCAGGTTTAGTTACAAGTATAATGGTATACTGATTAGCTAATTTCTGCCACCATAATCATCAGCTTAGCTAAATGGATGATGTTCAGCTATTTATTACTAGAGTAACGTACCAATATGTTTGACAATTTAAATCAACGACTGTCACAAACAGTAAAGAAGATGCGTGGTCAAGCACGTCTTACTGAAGATAATATTAAAGACACTTTACGTGAAGTCCGCATGGCCTTATTAGAGGCGGATGTTGCACTGCCTGTGGTGAAGCAATTTATCGATAAGATTCGTACTCGTGCTATTGGTAAAGAAGTGATTGGTAGCTTAAAGCCAGGCGATGCTCTGATTAAGGTGGTCGATGAAGAGCTTGTTGCTATTATGGGGGAAGAGAGTGTAGGGCTTGACCTCAAAGCTCAACCTCCTGCTGTTATCCTGATGGCAGGCTTGCAAGGTGCGGGTAAAACAACAACTGTCGGTAAGCTAGCAAAAATTCTTAAAGAGCAAGAAAAGAAATCGGTCATGGTCGTGAGTTGTGATGTCTATCGTCCTGCTGCAATCAAGCAATTAGAAACGGTTGCTGGGCAAGTAGAGGCTGATTTCTTCCCTAGTAAAGTAAAACAGTCCCCAGTAAAAATTGCTAAAGCAGCACTAAAAGAAGCAAAAAAGCGTTTTGTGGATGTATTGATTGTTGATACGGCAGGTCGTTTGCATATCGATGAAAAGATGATGGGTGAAATCAAAAGTATTCACTCCGTTATTGACCCCGTAGAAACGCTATTTGTCGTTGATAGTATGACGGGGCAAGATGCCGCTAATACTGCTAAAGCCTTTGATGAAGCATTACCATTAACGGGGGTTATTTTAACCAAAGCCGATGGTGATGCACGGGGTGGTGCAGCACTTTCAGTACGCCAAATTACAGGCAAGCCGATTAAGTATATCGGTATGGGTGAAAAACTAGATGCTCTAGAAACTTTTCATCCTGATCGTATGGCATCCCGTATTTTAGGCATGGGCGATGTATTAAGTCTTGTAGAAGAAGTGACTCGCAAGGTGGATCATCAAAAGGCTCAAAATCTTGCTAAGAAGTTGAATAAAGGAAAAAACTTTGATCTTGAAGACCTCCGCGACCAAATGCTACAAATGGAGAAAATGGGCGGCATGGCAGGGTTAATGGGCAAACTTCCTGGCATGGGTAATATCACGAGTCAAATTAAAGATCAGTCTGGCGATAAACAAGTTGCACGCATGGTAGCTATTATTAATTCAATGACTCCAAAAGAACGCCGTTTTCCTGATGTGATCAAAGGTTCACATAAGCGTCGAATTGCTAAAGGCTGTGGCTTACAAATTCAAGATGTCAATCGCTTGTTAAAACAACACAAGCAAATGAAAAGAATGATGAAAAAGTTTAAAGGAGGCGGGATGCGTAAAATGATGCGCTCTATGAAAGGACAGATGCCACCAGGTGGAATGGGTGGTGGTGGAATGCCTCCAGGAATGTTTTAGGTCTTTATTCAGTCACTTCCACTCTGTAGGTCACGCAATATTAAGAGAGAACCTATTAAATCGACTGTATAAATACACACCTATTTGTTATGGTCAAAAAATATATTTATCATTTTGTTGAAATCAGCTATTTTGGCTGATTTTAGGTACTAAAATCCCTGTAATTCTACTCAGTTTTACAGCACAAAGCCTTCTCATGCTATCAACTGTTGCTTTAAATATTAGGCCAAACTGTGCTCTTTTCAGGTGTTTTGTCATTTAAGCATTTTTAGGTCTACTATTGAGTTTATCAACTGTATTGAAAGCCCGTTTTATGGTTATACCAATCAACTCCATGCTTTTCAGAAAATATTACATAATAAACATAAATACTGGACTTATCTTCAATAATGATACGCTAATATTTTAGCCTCAATAGCTTCTTTTAATAAAGGATTAAGATTTGCACTGGAGGAAACCAAAATTCAAGCGTTTCTTTAAAAGAGAGCAAAAGGGAATAAATGAAGTTTTTAGAAACCTTCTATTATTCAGCTAGATAAGCAATGACATCCCAAACCTTTTCTTGCTGAGATTGAATAGCAATCGTTAAATTTTTTCAATGGGCAAATTTAGGCGCTTCAAATTTTGGTATTTTTTTAGTATCATTAGGTGTTTAGAATCATATGATCATTAT
>JAGLEV010000089.1 GCA_023144895.1 Thiotrichaceae bacterium | reverse complement strand
CTTCTAACCACAGTCACTTGTTATATTATTTTATATTTATCATTCTCTTATCTATCTATTCCACTGCACCTGACTAGCTAAACTTTCTTTTAATAACTCAATAAATAGTCGTACCCGATGTGGCAAAAAATCTCTCCTAGGGTAAACAGCTTGAATATCAAATTTTGGAGCAACAAGCCTTTGATCAACTCCAATTTTTTTTGAAATTAAACATGAATCTTGCAAATTATCTATACGCACCGCTAAATCATAACCGTCTTGAATAATATCAATAAATTGATCTGAAAAATTTATTGATATATCAACCTCTGGATATAATGTTAAAAAATCTGATAAAAGTGGTGCGACATAAAGTTGACCAAAATAAGCTGGTACTGAAATTTTTAACTGCCCTTTGGGTATATCACGTTTGTGTAAAATTTCATTTTCTGCTTCATCAACGGCACTTAAAATATACTAACAATGTTTAAAGTATTTTTTTCCTTCATCGGTTACTCGCATTCTACGTGTTGAACGAACAATTAAAGATGTATTTAACTTTAACTCTAAGCGCTTTAATTTTTTACTCACAACAGCAATAGAAATACCTAGCTATGGCGACCATGAGCAGGCGGAGATTCAACTGCAATATGCCAAAGCGCTTGTTAATAAAGGTGGTACACTCGAGCAACTGAATAAAATATCGGATGCTATTGTTGTTTATGATCAAGTTATTAGCCAGTTTCAAGAAATATATCCTAAACAATATCAACAGACGCAGTATTTGATTGATTATTTTGAAAATCATGCGGATAAGGATAAATTGCTACTTGATTTAGAGGCGGTTAGCTAGAAGCACTGGAGTATTTACTAACAAATAACGATAATCATTATGACAATGAAACTTATTTATCCTAAAGCATTGATACTTGACATGGACGGTGTCCTCTACCAAGGAAATAACGCTATTGATGAAGCTATTAACTTCATCAATAACATCAAGATACCCAAGTGTTTTATCACAAATAATCCAACCTTATTAGCAGGTGACATTGCCAGTAAACTTAGCAAGATGGGGTATTTTAATATTAGCAAGGATAGTATTATTACTTCTGGCGTTGCCACCGCTAATTACCTTCAGCAACTCAAACCTAATTATCATTATTATGCTGTTGGTGCAGAAGCACTACATCAAACATTGGCTCAATATGGAACGGCAGATAATAAAAATGCTGATTTCGTGGTGGTCGGTGAAGGCATAGGGCTGAGTCATGAAAGCCTCACTATTGGAATTAACCTTATTCTTCAAAATAAAGCACAGCTTATTTCAACCAATCCTGATACAACATTAGATGGTTCTTGTGGGCAGAAGCCCTGCACTTTCCCTGGTGGCGGTGCTTTAGTTGCACCCTTTGAAGTAGCAACAGCCAGTAAGGCAATCACTATTGGCAAACCTCATCCCCTACTCTATAAAATGGCGTTGCAACAACTCAATCAGCCTCATCATCATTGTCTAATGATTGGAGATCGTCCTGATACTGACATTGCTGGAGCGAGTGCTTTAGGCATCCAAACCGCCTTAGTTCGTACGGGTCGATTTAAACCAGAAGACCCTTTACCATTATCAATAAAACCTGATTATGATATTGAAAGTCTTAGTGAACTATCATTACTACTGAGTAAAATCTGAACTTGATAGCTAATTTTTTAAAGGTTATTCCTTGGATAATTTTACCCTCGCCCCCGTTAAAATCAGCTATATGACGATAGTCGAGTCACTAAACCTGAATGTCGCTCAACCTTTCGTGTTATTGCTGTTTTAAAAATCTTTTCTGAGCTAGCAATTCTAACCACGGCTTTAGCTCGTGTAATGGCAGTATAAATCAGTTCTTTAACCAATATAGGGCTATCCTTTTCTGGCAATATCACTAAGACTTCTGTAAATTCAGAACCTTGGCTTTTATGAATAGTCAAAGCATAAGCCGTTTCATAATGAGGCAATCGACTCGGAATTAATCGCTTAATCTCGCCATTCGCCTGTTGAAAATAAACCATTGGCTGGCTTTCTATAAAAAGACAAATTCCCATATCCCCATTGTACAATTCATTACTAGGATCATTTTGAGTAATCATCACTGGCTTGCCACTATACCAAGGCTTATAGCTTGCGATACCTTGTTGTACCAGCATCGACTCAACCACACGATTAATACCCTCAACACCCAAACGTCCTTGACGATTGGAGCAAAGTACTTGGAATAATTGTAATTGATCAAATAGCCCAACAACCTGCTCTAGGCTGGGCGGTGAGTCTAAATAGCCAAGGCTCTTAATCGTATTAAAATAAGACTGTCGCCGAGCCATAATCAACTCAACTAAATCACGAGTCACTAAGGCTCGCTCAGTATTCGCTTCTGTTGTAATCAACTGCCATGCTCGTGCTGAATCTTGCTGATTAATAGCTATTGCAAGGTCTTTAATCGACTGCTTAAAACGCCATGTTTTCTTTAACTCAGCACCATGCTTTGGTAGAGCTAAAGAAAGATCTCCTAACACAGCACCCGATTCAACTGAAGTTAGCTGATCTTTATCCCCCAATAAAATCAATCGTGTGGCAGGTTTTAAAGCATCAACCAATTTACTCATCAATGCTAAATCAACCATGGATGCCTCATCAATGACTACAATATCTGCGGATAAAGGGTTATCGGCTCGATGCTTAAAATAAGGCGAGCCGCGTTTAACACCGAGTAATCGATGAATAGTACTAACTTCTTGGGGGATAGAGGCTTGTATTTTTAGCGAGCAATCTAAGCTTTGAATACCCGCAATAAGGCTTTGCTGTAAACGCATTGCTGCCTTACCCGTTGGAGCAGCAAGAGCGATAGATAACTCCCCCTGAGCCAGCTCTTGTAGCATCGCTAAGATTTTTAATACTGTGGTTGTTTTTCCCGTACCTGGCCCACCCGTAATCATGGTGAAATTCTGCTGAGAAACTTGTAACGCCGCTTCTCGTTGCCAATCAATTTCATCTGTGGCGATAAAATATCGATCTAAGATACGCTTCACCGCTCTCTGATCTGAGACGACAGCATCTAACATCGTAGATAATTGATCACTCAAGCGCTTTTCATAATGCCAATAACGTTGAAAATATAAACGTTGGTACTCCATGACCATCGGTAATTTGCCATCATCTGAAACCAACCCCGACTCACGTAAAGTATCCTCATCCTCAGCTTGCAAGGGCAAACAACTATGACCCGCCGTTAACGCTCCCGAAAGCGATCTCACTAAGCGCGCAAAATCCTGTTTAAAAATAGGTGAACACTGACAACGCTTTAGTAAAAAATTAGCCAATGCCTTATCTATCGAGCTGGACTGATCGTGGTCGGTTTCCATTGCCATATTCAAACACCCTCATCAAAAATAGCCGCAAAATCTTCCAGTACAGAAAGCTCAGGATAGGATTCAAAAACACCCGAACAAGGCACATCAGGATTCATGCCTCGTACAAAGAGATAACGTACTCCACCAAAGTGAGTACTGTAGTCATACCCTGCTAATGATTTTTGCAAATAACGATGCAATACCAGACTATAGAGCCAGTATTGCAAACCATAATTATGCTCATGCATTGCTTGAGTCATGGTTTCTTTAGTATAGTGTTCGAGATAATTGGTTTTATAATCCATGACATAGTAGCGCCCCTGATACTCACACACTAAATCAATAAAACCCGTCAATTGACCCCGCATTTGTTGCCAATTTAGCGCTAAATAAGCAGGATCATAAGAAAGTAAAGTATTAATATCCTGAGTCTTCAAGCCTGCGACTTTAAAGTAAAAGGGCATCTCTTTTAGGCACTGTGATTCGCTAAGGTTGGCTAAAGTAAAGTCAAGATCATCGACTGATAAAGCTGTATTAACCGTATGTTGCAGTAATTCATCCAGTAAATCTGTATCAAAGTGACTATCCCCAGCATAACGAGTAATCCCTTCATCACGTAGTACAATATAGTCTTGAGTGAGTGGCGCGACTGCCAGACTAGCAAAGCTATTATACTCTAATAAATCATGGACTAAATTACCAGTATGAGCACCCTTGGGAAGTTCATCCTTAACCACACTTCTCGCTTCATTTTCTTCTACTTTATCAACGGGTAATTCAGGTAAAACAGCCACATCCATAGAATGATGAGCCAAGCCACTATAACTACTCATGACCCAAGGATTAGGGTTTATTTCACGTTTTATTGAGCGGCATTGCAATGGTTCTTGCTGATGATTTTGTTGAATATCAAGCGTTGGAGTTACCTCATATTCACAGGGTAGCTCAGAATATTCGATAAATTCAGGAAACGCTTGCTGTAAACTCGCAAGACGATGATGCCAGTCAGATCCCGCATGTTGCTCAAGGATATAGGACAATGAAGATTTAGGATTATTTTGTGATACCCAATAAACAATACAGCGGTATTTAGCTCGTGTTATTGCCACATATAATAAGCGCAAATTTTCTGCTTGCTGTTCATTATCCTCTAAAGCTTTATGCTGGTCGAATGCATCACTACCCAAGTCCACATAAGCCTGTTGGTCTTTAGTAAAGTGAGCCGTACTCTTATCTCGGTCTGTATCATGCCTCCAGAGATCAGGACAAAAAACAATAGGATACTCCAAGCCCTTAGCACCATGAACCGTCACTATATTGATCGCTTCTTTATCGCTTTCTAGACGGAGCACCTGAGCATCATAAAGATCAACATCTTGTTGCACGGCTGTAAACCACTGTAATAGCTTGGACATATTCATCTTTTTTTCACTGGCTTGAAGCTGTAACACTTCCAGTAAATGATGAATATTGGTTAATGTCCGCTCTAACTCTCCTCGTGAGGATAAATGTTGTACCACATCACACTCTGACATCAGCTCATTCAGTGCAATCAAAACTCCTTGCTCATGCCAACGTTCATGATAACGTTGAAAATCAATCAACCACTTTTCAGTAGCACCAGCATCATCCAATAAGGCATACATGCCCTGACCATCATAACCAAACCAAGCTTGGCATAAAGCATAACGAATCCCTGCTAAATGATAAGGACGAGCAATGGCTTGAAGAATAATCAATAAGGATTTTGCTTCTACACTATGAAAAACAGAAGATTTACTATTAACAATACTAGGGACACCCACAGCACTTAATGCTTGCTGATACTCTGCGGCTGTTTTGTTACTACGCACCAAAATAGCAATATCTGCAGGCATAACCGCGTCTTCAGCTATTTGTATTCGATGCTTTACGGTAAGTAAGTGGCAGATTTCATCAACAACATGAGCTTGTATATGTTCTTTGGCAATTCGTCGATTGGATGCCCAATTCCCCTTCTTAGGGTTTGCCTCCAATGCACGGAAGGCAAGTTTTTCATAACTCTCCCCATCACATAAAAGAACACCATCCTCATTGGCAGCATCGACAGGATAATAACCAATGGCTTTAATTGCAAAAGGATCATCCACAGAGAAAAAGGCATTCACCCCTTCGACTAACGACGCTTGAGAACGATAGTTTGTTGCCAAGGTGTAATGATGACTTGCTTGATGTTGAGCTGCCAGATAGGCGTAAATATCGGCTCCTCTAAATTTATAAATAGCCTGCTTGGGATCACCAATTAAGTACAAGGTATTGCTACTATCAGCATCAACCAAACTAGAGAAAATAGACCACTGTGCCTTATCAGTATCCTGAAACTCATCAATCATCGCAATGGGGAACTGTGCCTGTAGCAAGGATTTTAAATCATCTTTTGTTGTTTCATTGTTATCTTTTAGTGCATTGGCTAAGTTTGCAATCACATCATTATGTGATAGCTGATTAGCTTGGATCAGGCGTTTCGATAGCTCATCTTGCAGATAATAATAACAATCTGCCTTAAACACCATTTGGATGTGCTGATAATAAGCTTTAAGCCGTTCCAATGGTATAAAGTCGATACCATATCGCTGTAAAAAAAGATGTTTTTTCTGATCAGTTTTTAGTTTCCGACCATCTAGCATATCAGTAGAAAGAGAAAAAATAGCCTCTAGTGGGAGCTGTTTTCTATTATCACTGGCTAGCCATTGCTCAATTAAATGCTTATTGTTAGCAAAGCTTTCAATAAATTTATTTTTAAAATACGCACTATCACTATCAACAGCCAAAGCCGTAGATTCTAATACACCGCCAAGGTGATCAGGTATTATTTCAATAAAACCAACATAATCATCAAGACACTGATCCAGTGATTTTAGCTTGGGTAATAGAACAACAGAGGTAGCAAAGCCTGCAATGCTTTTTAGTAGTTCTTGCGGATTCTTTGCCATTTTGCATAGAACTAAGACCTGTGGAAGGCTACGGCTATACATCTGAATACGCCAAAAATCTTCAACAATCTGTTGCTTTAGTGGTGCTATATTGTCAATTAATGCAGAATTAAAGCCCTGCCCGCTTTCTAAAGCATATTGCCCTAAGGTTCGCTGGCAAAAACTATGAATCGTCACAATCGAGGCATAATCTAAATCTGCCAAGGCAAGATTTAAGGTTTGGATTAATAATGCAGGTTCGGTATCTAGAGAGACTAACCACTCATTCACACCCTCATCATCGCAAGGTTTTCCACTAACGAGTAAACCACGAACTTCTAATAAACGCTGGCGTATACGTTGGCGTAATTCTCGTGCGGCGGCATTAGTAAAGGTAACAACCAGGAGCTGGTCTATCGTGACATTCTGCTCTAGTAGATAGCGTACAACCAACATAGTGATTGAATAAGTCTTACCTGTACCTGCACTGGCTTCGATAAGGTTAATACCCGATTGGAGCCGAGTATTAAAGGGGTTAAAAAGTTGTGGTTTAGTCACCTGCCGTTGATCCTGCCTCGCCTACCCAAAAATCTTGCCCCTTATCAAGAAATTCTTCACAGGGGATATAATGTGAACCATCACAAGAGAAGTTCAACGCCACCATACCATTAATAATATTCAATGAGCCAGCACGAAGGTAAATTGTTTCGTCTACATTACGCAATAGCTTAAACTGATTTAAAACCATCTTGACTTCTCGGGGAGATACCGCCGCAAGCTTGGGATAAGGACGACGAGGATAAGCATGTAATGTATCATTGAGCAATTCATCGACAACATGCACACGGTAATGATAAGGGTCATCATATAACCATAGTGTCGAGCGTGAACTTGAGAAGTGTAGCTTTGCATGAAAGATACCCCGTTGTACAATCAACTCTTCAATAATTGTCAGTACATCGTCTAATACTTCATCCATAGAGCTATTGGTACGAGACTGCATAAAGAGCGTGCCACGGATTGATGGATCACCCTTAGCTTGCAACCAAATACGACGATCTCCAGGAGCTTCATGATCGGTCTGTAAGTCAAATAACACAAAATCAGCCGCTATATAACCAATAACTAATCCTTCTCGCTTCACAACATGCATTGCGGTAATGCAGCTTTCACCGGTATGTTTATTGGTATAGCTTCTTGATAAAGAGACTCCATCAGTGGGTCGCACATTAAAATAAGGTCGATCCGATAAGTTAAGCCCTAAATTTTTATTCACTTGCCCAGCACGGGAAACTTCAGCACTTATTTGCTTACCCTCTAAATTAAAGGCGTATAGGCTCTGGCTACTTAAAAGAATATCATCACGATTAAGACAATTTAAAAAAATTTCTGCCATTGCCTCAGGTTCGCCCCATACATCAACTACTTTCTCACCTATCCAGTGAAGAGGGTTTCGTAAGTACTCCATTAACTTAGACTTTCTAGTTTTTATTGCTGATTCAAAGATGTTCATATGGTTAAAAAATTATCCTAAAATGTGTGTTTATTATTTTTTTCACGAGTACCGTTTATCAGAAATCAAATATTTACCAAAAATCAATTTGAAGAATTGTAAATTCCTTACTATATTTATCGTAGATGTTTGAGGTGCATAATGTACAACAATAACTGGGAATAAGTGCACCTTGAACTTCGACTTTAATTTACAAGCCTACCATTGATCATAAAACCAACAACATAGAGTTAATTTTCGCTACACTGGAGTGTTTCATTGTACGGATACTTTTTCATGTTATTGATCTGATTATCAGATAGTTCCGCTACAAGCTAAAGACTGAGTAGGGTTTATCATGTTAGGGCTATCAAGAGTGTTTATTTTATTATTGTGTGTTTTTCTATCCATTTTATTTTTTAGTGGATGTTCATCTCTACCAATACAAGAAAAATTACAACAGGCGAGTATTCCCAACACTCTACCAGCGCCTATACCCTCTGCCTTACCAAACACAACATCATTGCCACAGCAACAGATTACAAAAATTGCTCATCAACTTATGGGTTCTCCTTATCATTATGGAGGAGTAACACCTGATGGATTTGATTGCAGTGGCTTCATCCAGTATATCTTTAAACAAGCAAACATCCAAATTCCACGGACAGCAGCCTTACAACGAGATGCCTCACAAACCATCCCTTCATTACAAAAACTGCGCCAAGGTGATCTTATTTTCTTTAAGACTAGTATAAAAAATGATCATGTTGGAGTTTATATTGGCAATGCACAGTTTATTCATGCTTCAACAGGACAGAAAAAAGTAAGGAAAAGTAATCTACACAATAATTATTGGCGTAAACATTTTGTGAAATTTGGACGGTTAATTCCTGATGGTGTTGTGAGTCAGTAGCTTAGACCTTTATAGGAGAATAGATAACCATAATAGTCTTTATATTTATTAATTTCTTCTAGCTCAAGTGGCAAACTCTCTATGCAATGCCGTATTGGATAATCCTTTGCATCTTGATCTCTCAATAGATACATTTGCAAGTGTTTAGGTACTGCATTATACTTTTTTTCTAAGTTTACTCTATTACTATCAGAGGGATCAGTAAGATACTGCTCAAAAGCTTCAATGCAGTCATCATGTGATGTTCTGTCACCTTGCAATGATTTTATTGTATCTTTAACCTCTTTAAGAAACTCAGTGACTTCTATATAAGTATCAAAATTATGTAGACCATAGTATAAGTGAGTGCAACTGACTTCTGAACCCTCTGGCAACTGGGTTACCACCCACCCTGACTCAACTTTCTTCTTAAAACCCTCAAAATCAACCAGTTCCCAACAGTCAATTAAACCATCTTCATATATTTTAATTAGTACTTGATGATAATCAGAGTTATGTATAAACGCTGGTAAGCCAATGCCTTTTATTATTTCTTTGTTTTTTCCTAAACGATATATCTTTTCCATATCTAATATATTCATGACCAAATATAGCATAATGGACTATCTTGGCTATGAATTACACCATAAACCTCTACCTTTTTTCATTAGGTCTGAACGCCCTTACCCGATTTATGTTTAGTCTTTATTTTATATTATTTTTCATTAACTTCAGCAAGTTTTTCATACTTTTCAGCTCTTTTTCAGAAGCTCCTTCCAGCATTTTTTGCACAAGGTTTCCTTCGTACTCTATAAACCCTTTCATTTTTGTTTTAACACTATTCCGAGCCGCAACGATAAAACTACGCTTGTCTTGAGAGTTAGGCTCTTTCAGTATCAATTGTTTTTTTACAAGCCCCTGAATTAGGCGTGTGATTTGAGCTTTATCTTTATAAACATTCTGAGCTAATTGTTGTTGAGTCATTTCCCCATGCTCTACAAGTACTCTTAAAATCAGTATTTCTATAGATGAAAGACTACTATCTGTATTTTTAACGACCTTCTTCATTTCTATTTGTATGAGAAAAATTAAATCAAATAATAACGAATGAATAGAACTACTACTTTTCATGTATATCACTCCAATGATCAGTTGGCACTTTAACGCAAAGTAGTTGACAAGATCAACCTCTTTAAAATATAGTTGACAAAATCAACCAAATTAAGGGTGAACAATGAATACTTTAAATCACAATCTGAAGCAAACTCACCGCTTCAAAACGCTACGTGTCGAGGGACAAATTCCTGATTCACTCAGAGGTACATTATACCGTACAGGTCCAGGCTTGGTTGAGAGGTTTGGAAAGAATAATCATCCATTTCTAGCTGATGGTGCTATAACCGCTATACGGATTGAGGAGCAAGCTAAGGGCGCATGTAATATTATTAAAACCAATAAATTTATGGAGGAAGAAAAGGCACAACAATCACTATATGATATGAATGCTCCTTTTCACCGACGTTTATATAACGGCTTAACACATACCGTTAAAAACACAGGAAATACTAATATTCTGGCTTGGAATAACAAGTTGTTTGCCCTTATGGAGCAAGGAAAGCCCGTTGAATTTAATAGAACTGACCTAGAAACGATAGGAACCAATAATTTAGGCATTATACAAGGTTCATTTTCTGCCCATCCTCATCGTGTAGATTCACTCAAGACGACGTTTAACTTTGGTATTAATGGCAGAGATATTGAAGTATTTGCACTACATGATAATGGAAAAATTAATATCATTAGCCGTTTCAAAGCACCTTGGGCAGGCATAATCCATGACTTTATGGTGACAGAAAAGCATATTATCTTTTTTATTGATCCAGCAAAGCTGGTTATATGGCGAGCAATGCTAGGGCTAAAGGACTTTACAAAATATTTTCACTGGGATGAAAAGGAAAGTACACAAATTGTTGTGATTCCTCTCAATGATCCAGAGAAACACACTATTTTAGAAGTAGACTCTTGCCGTGTTTGGCATTTTGCTAATGCTTATGAAGAAGGCAATACCATTGTAGTGGATGCATTTAAACATAAAAATATAGATGTATTAATCAAACCTACGGAGCTTGATTCTGATATTCCTGCCCCAGAACTCTGTCGATTTATACTTTCTATGAAGGATAAGACAGTCACAGAGGAAAATATGCCAATCTCTATTGCTGAGTTCCCCATTGTTAACCCTAGTTACATGGGTAAAAAGCATCGCTATATATGGACTCAAACCTATTCTGATAAGAGTGGAAATGAAGGATTTTCTCGATATGATACCAAAGCCCAAGAACAAAAAAGATGGTTTGCTCCTAATAATCACCTCGTCTCTGAAGCCATTTTTGTACCTGAAAATA
>JAGLEV010000088.1 GCA_023144895.1 Thiotrichaceae bacterium | reverse complement strand
AAAGATCACGGCGGGATTCAGGGGTATCTAACGCTTCGGCTTCCAGTCGCTGTGTTATTTCTTGACTCATTGCTAATGCCTCTGAAACTTTTCCCATTATTTTCAATGCATTGAAAATCTTATTTTGATAGTACAAAGAAATACTTTGTAATGACCATAAGCCTTGTTGCTTTCCTTTAATAAAGTGCTCAGCAAATATTAATGCCGCTGCATAGTCATAACGATTAAGCTCTACTTCTATCAACTTAGTTAGTGTAGATGCATCATAATAATGATGGGTTATTTCTTGTGTGATATTATTCTCCAGCTGTTGAATTAATGCCTTTTCTAATTGTGCTTACGCATCTTTTTTATCGACAATATCCTCTAATTATAGTACTCATTTAATAAAAATAACCTTAAATATTATTGACTTAAGGCTATCTTTGCTAATTTTCATTTGAGCTGAGAATATTATTTTATAGTAATAAAAATCAATTAATTATAAACATAAAACTCTAAAATGAGACATTTTCATTGAGCAAAGGTATTGCTTAATAAATACCATTAAAAAGATCAGCAAGGTAGATATAGATATAAAAAACACCATACAAAGCAAAGGCAATGGCTGAATATTTAAGAATGATTGGCAATAGGTTAGAACCTGATATAGCGCTCAGTAATGTATCCCCATGATAAGCACTACCTCGGTTTATAACCTTGGAACGCTTAAAGGTTTTGTTAAAGTCACTGAAGTCTACGGTGAGACTTTGATTAAGAGCTAATCCAGTCAAGGCATCAACTAATGGAATTTCACGTTTATAAACGGCTTTGCGACTTTTTATTTCACCTCTTCGATCAAGTGAGGTCACACTTGCCACCGTTCTTTGTGTATTATTTTCATCAACAACAATATAAGTGAGCATCCCTTTTTTCTTAGAAATTATTTTATGTTCTATTTTTTTTAGGGTAAACCTTTTAATCATTGTGGTAGGGCGCACTGTAGTCATAAAATTATTCTTATTATTATTAACGGAACATGAATTATTAGTGTTCCTATATTAATACTAATTCTAATCAAATGTGTGATGTGGCTGATGAGGTGCTATTTGACGGGCTGAAGTTGTCTTGTGTATTTTTGGGGAGGTATTAAATGGTGGGCCTGGAAGGACTCGAACCTTCGACCAACGGATTATGAGTCCGGTGCTCTAACCAACTGAGCTACAGGCCCTTTCTTGTGAAAGGTATGACCACTAAAAGTAATGAAAGCATTGTAGGTCGGACTTTAGTCCGACACAAAATCAATCAGACCGAGCGGATGAATCACCTTCAACTTCTAGGAAGCTGCGTAGCATATCTGATCTTGAAGGATGACGCAATTTTCTTAGCGCTTTGGCTTCAATTTGTCGAATACGTTCCCGTGTTACATCAAATTGCTTGCCGACTTCTTCCAGCGTATGATCAGTATTCATATCAATACCAAAGCGCATTCTCAATACTTTTGCTTCACGAGCCGTTAAACTACCGAGTGCTTCACGAGTCGTTGTTGAGAGGTTGCTTGTCGTCGCTTTATCAACAGGTGACATAACGTTACCATCTTCAATAAAGTCACCTAATGACGAATCTTCATCATCACCAATCGGTGTTTCCATTGAAATCGGTTCTTTAGCAATTTTAAGTACTTTACGCACCTTGATCTCTGGCATTTCCATCTCAACGGCTAACTCTTCAGGCGTTGCCTCACGACCTTTTTCCTGTAGTAATTTACGCGAGATACGATTGAGTTTATTAATTGTCTCAATCATATGCACAGGAATACGAATGGTTCGTGCCTGATCTGCTATAGAGCGAGTAATTGCCTGACGTATCCACCATGTTGCATAGGTTGAAAACTTATAACCACGACGGTATTCAAACTTATCAACCGCTTTCATTAAACCAATATTACCTTCTTGGATAAGGTCAAGGAATTGTAAACCACGATTAGTGTATTTTTTAGCAATAGAAATGACTAAACGTAAATTTGCCTCAACCATTTCCTTTTTAGCACGACGTGCTTTCGCTTCACCCACCGAGACTTGACGATTGATCACTTTAATCTGTGAGATGGTTAAACGAGTAAGATTCTCGATTTTACTCAGCTCTTGTTGAATATCACGCACATCATCAGAGAACATTTCTAGCTGATCACGATAGCTTTCATGTTTAGCAATCCACTGATCAATCCAATCCATATTGGTTTCATTTTTTGGAAAGTCAGTAATAAATGATCGACGTGGCATTTTGCCGTATTTCACACACAGTTTAAGTGCTTCACGTTCCAGTAATCGAATCTGTTTAATAACGCCACTCAAGCGCAGACTAAATTCATCAATAACTAAGGGAGTAAATTTAAATTCTTTTAGTTTTTCTGCTTGATTATCACGGGCTTTAAGCATGAGTTTTTCATCAGCTTTATCACAAGCTTTACAGACCGCTGTATGACAAAGATGTAATTCAGTAAACTTTTGCTTCGCCTCTTCAGGGTCTATCCCTGTATCAATAACAACGTCTTCCTCTTCATCATCCTCTTCTTCATCAGAATCAGTGTCATTATTATTTTCTGTATTCTTTTTCTTTTCTTCAGCAGCTTTAGCGGCAACACCTTTATTGATAACAGGTTTTTGTATGCCTTCTTCTTTTGCATTAGGATCAATAAAGCCAGAAATAATATCAGTCAGGCGCATTTCTTCATTTTCATATTTCTGAAAATGACCTAAGAGGATAACCGCAGAGCTAGGACAGCTAATCAGTGAGTTACGAACCTCAGCAAGACCTTCTTCAATACGGATGGCAATTTCAATTTCGCCTTCACGAGTCAGTAATTCAACGGTACCCATTTCACGCATATACATACGGACAGGATCTGTTGTTCGACCAAAGTTATCAACATTGGCAATGGCAGCCGCGGCTTCTTCAGCAGCACTTTCATCGTTATCAACATTGTTATCATTGAGAATGACACTGGTGTCTTCTGGTGCTTTTTCGTAGACGGTAATACCCATATCACCAATCATACTAACAATATCTTCAATCTGCTCTGGATCTACGATTGAATCAGGAAGGTGGTCATTAACTTCAGCATACGTTAGATACCCCTGCTCTTTCCCCTTGGCAATCAGCTTTTGCAAGCCAGTTTTTTGTTTCTCTAGATCGTCACTCATATTTGCCTATTCCTAAAACTTAGCAGTCTATTATACATCAAAATTAGTAGATAAATGCAATAAATAAATTTATTCACCTAATGATAAAACCTTTTAAATTACTTTACAATCAAAGACATACTATCTACTGTGAAAGTAATGTCAGAAGATCCTTTTTTTCCATTGCATCTAAACTTTCATTTCTTGCTTTTTGTAACAAACACTCAAGACGTTGTTGTCGTGATTTTTCGATAATATTTTGCAAGCACCCCATAAACTCATTTTTTAACATTGTTTGATCCTGAAAACTAGGTTGCCATTTCATTAAGTCCAAGCAAGCGATTTCGTATGCTGTACCCCGCCATCGCTCGACGATACCAGCGCCATTTATATTGGGGTTCTCTTCGATAGTTTCAATGAGTGTTGCCAAAAAATCAGCACCTTTTATTCCTGTCTGTGAAATTTGTTCTGAATCTTCAACCGCAGCCACTAAGGACGTATCATGCAATAATAAACTTGCTGCGTAACGCACAGGCGATAAACGTACTGCCTGACTCCCTTGCTGGGAGAAGTTTTGCACCTGTGGGGCATCATTCGTTAACATTTTTTTACGAATAACATCCACTTTAATGGAGGTTAAACGAGAAACTTCATCTAATAGCTGATCTTTAATTAAACCTTCTGATAAATGAGCAAGCAATTTAATCACTTCATCAATAAAACGTACACTACCTTCTCGGCTACTTAGATTATAATTTTCTTGTAAATGCTGAATCAAATAGTCTGTTAGTGATATTGATGCTTCACTTAAACTTTGATTAAAAAGGTTTTTACCAATCTTACGAACTTGACTATCAGGATCTTCTCCATCGGGTAAAAAATTAAAATAAATCTCCTTACCATCACGCACTTCTGGGATGACATTTTTCAATGCCTTCCATGCTGCATCACGCCCTGCTCTATCACCATCAAAACAAAACACCACTTCATCAACGGTTCTAAATATTTGTCGTATATGGTCTTTAGTGGTTGCTGTCCCTAGGGTCGCCACTGCATTATTAATATCGAACTGAGCAAGCGCAATCACATCCATATAGCCTTCAACAACAATAATACGAGTTAATTTTCGACTGGCTTTACGTGCTTCATAAAGACCGTATAACTCCATACCTTTATGAAAAATTTCAGTCTCTGGTGAGTTAAGGTATTTTGGCATTCCATCACCTAATACTCGCCCACCAAAACCAATAACTCTACCCCGTGTATCACGAATAGGAAACATAATACGGTCACGAAATCGGTCGTAAGCACCACCTTCATCTTTTTCGATTAATAAACCCGTATCAATTAATTGTTGTGCTGTATATTCTGGTACAAAACGTTGGGATAAAAGATCCCAGCCTTCAGGAATAAAGCCCAAACCAAAATGACTTGCAACGTTGCTTGATAAGTCTCGTTGTTGTAAATAATCTTTAGCTATATCGCTAACCTGTAAATGCTGTTGGTAAAATTGTGCTACGGCTTCAAGTAATTCATAGTGATCTTTTTGTCTTTCTATTTTTTTTGGATCAACAAGTTTACCCTGTTCTCTTGGAACCTCTAAACCAATATCACTAGCAAGCTGTTCAACGGCTTCAATAAAATCATAATGCTCATATTCCATCAAAAATGAGATGGCACTACCATTAACTCCACAACCAAAGCAATGATAAAATTGTTTTGATGGACTGACTGAAAATGAAGGTGTTTTTTCTGAATGAAAAGGACAACAGGCAGTATACTCATGCCCCTTTTTCTTTAGTGGCAAGCGAGAATTTATTACTTCAACCACATCAACTTTAGTCAGTAATTCATCAACAAATTGACGAGGAATTATTCCGGCCAAAGTAAACCTCATTATTTAATATGAAATAGTCACAAACCCTGTACTTAAGACTACCAATGGATTAAAGAAAAATGCCACAGTGACAATATATTTGAACCAATGATACCCACAAACCGACCTATCATCGATTCACTGTTGACTTTCTAAGAAGAAGTATAGTTCTTCATTACAAAAAGTGAGAGGCTAAATACAGAAAACTGGATATTACCACAATATGCGAAATGGTATAGAAAGCATTGAAGCTTATTTTTAACAGGCTAACCCTGTCGATAGAGTGAAAATCAAGTTAATGTGCTTACAAACAAAGTATTTAATAGTGAGAAAAAGTAATCTGAATGTCAGCTTAATCAGTCTTCACGGTGAATTTGAAAGATTTTTCCATTATTTGATCGTCGTTCTCGTTAGATTTTAGCTGGAAGGCTGATTAGTGTAATGTGTCATTCTTCTAAAAAAGGCAAACATTACAAAATTTTAGAGTCTTCTATTATGCAGTTGACCGAAATAATGAGAATGACTGATTAATATTAACTATTAATAAATATATTTGTAATTATATTTATATTAATATTTTCTAACCAGACTTGATTTAAATAAGGTAGTTATATAGTATACCTTATTCTAATAACAAATGAGCGGAAACAAAGATGGAAACTTTAGAACTAGGAAATCTTAGCTTAAATGAGCTAAAAAGAGTTATTACTGATGCAGAACAAACAATTGAAACACGTAAAAAGACTGAACTAAAAAACGTTAGAAGACAAGTTAAAGATATTATTAAAGATAATGGCTATAGCCCTTCTGATATATTCCCAGCACTAAAAGGTGCACAAAAGCCTAAAGGCAAAGTTGCTCCTAAGTATCGTAATCCAGAGGATGCCGATCAAACTTGGACAGGTCGTGGTAGAAAGCCATTATGGATTAAGTCTCTAGATGAATCGGGAGCATTAGAAAGCGCAGCTATCTAATAATAAAACCCCTAACAGGATCTTATTTAAATATTCCCAATAGAGTATTAGACAAGATCCTGATTATATTGATTATAAATTAACTAATATCAATAGTATTTCTCTATTCAATTCCACTAAAGAATCGAACCTTTATATATAATTCTTCCTCTTGATTCTTTTAAATGAGTATTCGCTGACTCAATACTAATAGCAAATCCTGCTGCACTACGAATACCCTCCCATGAAGCTAAATTAATTGCCGTAAGCCCTTGAGATTTAATAATACCCATATTGATGGGTCGCTTATTTTTATCTTTATCAATACACCACAAGATTGCTTTTTCATTATCTTTCATTGGTATTAAAGTGGCAATATTAACTTTCATCATCATCTCTTGCTTATTTGCAATAATAGTTACGACTGATTTTGACGCTGAATATAACGTTGCAGTGTATATTAATTTATCACCTTGCTGGAATAAAGGTGGAATAATAAAAGCCATTAAAATAGACAATAAAATGAGACTACTTAAGGCATAACTAAGCTTAGTTGTTATAAATCCATACCAAGGATTATCAGTATTATTTTTTATTATCTCTACTTTTTTATCCGCATTAATTGCTATTGAGATATTCTCCCAAACCTGTTTTCTAGGCTGCATATCTGGCAATAAAGCCACTAAAGAGGAAAGCTTTTCATTATGAGCATCAACATGTACACGTAAAAAAGGCTTCTCCTTCATTAGTTGCTCAAAACGTTTTTTTGCCCCACCCTTCAATAAATTTAAGGCATAGGATAAAGCCAAATGATCCACAATTTTTTGTTTATTATAACGACTCATCTAAACACACCCGTAATTTTTCTAACCCTCTTCTCACCCAAGCCTTTACCGTCCCCAAGGGCTTAGATAATTTATTAGATAACTCTTGATGGGTATAACCTTGATAATAGGCTAATAATAAGCACTCTCGTTGCTGTGCTTCTAATAAATCCATACATTGTGTTATCTTTTCTAAAGACTCATTAAGATAAGTCGCATTATCAGGGTTCATTCCATTGGCAGAAAAATCTCCACCTTCATAAGCGACACTCACTTCTTTGGGTCTTACTTTTAGCGCTCGAAGCTTATCTAATGCTTTATTTCTCACAATAGTCACCATCCATGCCTGCGCACTGCCTCGGCTGGGCTGGTATTTATGAGCATTTTGCCAAATCTTAATAAAGCCTTCTTGTAATATTTCCTCTGCAAGACCTTTATCGCCCAGTACTTTATACGCTAGACTTAATAACTTAGGAGAGAAAGCAAGGTATAAACGCTCCAACGCTTTAGTATCCTGACAAGGTGCTGCACATCGCTGCAATAACTCGTTAAATTCGTTATTCATAAATAATGACCTTGATCAATACTCTATACGATAGAAGACACAAAACAGACTCATAAATTATATGAAATATTTTAGATTAGCCCTTTTGGAGATCACAGAGACTCACTGATATGAATAAGTAAAGCCCTTAATGATGATCTAGTTTGTAGGTTTAGGCTTTGGTTTATTATAATGGCGACGCTTATGATTGGCATTACCTTTATTATGGTGCGGCTTTCCACCACGCCCGCGAGCCTTGAAATTGCGATTAACCTTGGCAGGTTTTTTTATCTCTGGTTGTAATTCATCAGTAATCTGCTCAACAGGCAATGCCATTTCAATATATTTTTCTATCTGAGGAAGGTAAAAAGCGGTATCTTCACAAGCAAAGCTAATCGCCTTGCCTGAACTTCCTGCTCTAGCAGTACGCCCAATACGATGTACATAGTCTTCTTCTAACTGAGGGAGGTCAAAGTTCACAACATGACTCACATCAGGAATATGTAAGCCTCTAGCCGCAACATCAGTGGCTATTAGTACCGCATATTGACCCGATTCAAAGTCAATGAGTATTCTCTGGCGTTTTGTTTGCTTCACATCACCAGAAATCATTGCTGCTTTTATATCATTTGCTCGCAAATAAGCTTCAATGGTTTCTGCATTACGCTTGGTATTGACAAAAACAATCGTTCTAAATGGTTGTTCGGTTTGTATGACACCAATCAGTAATGGGATTTTTTCAGAAATAGCAGGATAATAAACCGTTTGTTCAATATTTTTAGCACTCACTGTTTCACCAATAATCTCAATTTTTTCGGGATTATTCATGTGATCGTAGGCAAGCTCTAGCACTCGCTGTGATAATGTTGCAGAAAACAACATATTAAGACGTTTTTTCGGTGGGGACATCCGCCGCATTATAAAACGAATATCATTGATAAAGCCAAGATCAAACATACGATCTGCTTCATCTAAAATTAAGACTTCAACGGATTTAAGAGTAAAAATATTTTGTTTGAAATAATCAATTAAACGACCGGGTGTTCCAACTAATATATCAACCTGTTCATCAAATTGTCGACGCTGTTTTTCATAAGCCGTTCCACCATAGACTAAGGCTGTTTTTAAACCTGTATTTTTACCTAAAGTCTCAGCATCATGGGCAATTTGAATGGCAAGCTCACGAGTTGGAGCAATAATCAAACAGCCAACTTCACCCACTTTCGGCTCAGCTTGTTCTCGACATTCGAGCAATCGGTTAAATGCAGGGATAAGAAATGCCCCTGTTTTTCCTGTACCCGTCTGTGCCTGTCCAGTGACATCGGTACCTTTAAGGGTATACTTTAAAGTCTCTTCTTGTACTGGGGTACAATATTCAAACCCTGCTTCATTTAATGAAGATAAGATAAGGGGATGTAGAGAAAGGTCGGAAAATGCTTGCTTACTAAGATGGTCGTTATTCATCCGCAAGAGAGTAACACATTCGATAATAATTACATACTTCAATCACTCACATGTTAAGTTAACAACAACACTCCCCATTTAAGTCACCTAAATTCAGGTAATGAGACTTTAATCTTTAGTTTGGGTATACAAATTAAAGTAAGCCTACGTATTAATTTAGCTGGAGAGTGTCTAGTGATTTTAAGGTTCAGCTATTTAAAACGATAACTAACACCTAGAGAAATAACAGGGAGAGCTTTAAAGTCATTTAGATCGTTACTTAGCTTTATTTCTTCTTCAGCAAGGCTTGTTTGGAATGTTGTATCAGATCCCAATCTTCCAGTAGCTGTCATTCTTACATCAGGACTACTTTGAAATAAAACGCCAGCATCAAAACTAAAACGCCATTGACTACCAGGTTTCACTGCATTACCCCAACCAAGTCCAAGGTAAGGTGCAATACTTTTAAAGTCCACATCAGTATTCAATGATGTCCCTGTTAGATCATAACTAGTACCACCAATAGTCGCAGAAGTATTGCCAGTAGGAGTTGCTCTAAGGTTCAATTCATTTTTATTATTATACAGCCCTGCTGATAAACGAAAGTTACCTGCTCTTGGATGATAATCCACAAGACCACCAATCGTTAATAGGTCAGCTTGGACTTCGTAATTAATCCCATCTTTGTCAGCATCCCCTTTGAGCGAACCACCATTAAGGTTAAAACGTAGGTTAACTTTTGGTTTTAATCTATAGGTAACATCAAGACCTGCCCCTAGAGAACTCAACTTTCCTGCCACTGCATACTTACTACCCTGATTGGCAACAACAGCCTTAGATGAAGTCTGACTTTTAACGACATGGTTGTTTTTACTAAGATGTACTTCAGCATAAGCCGAGTTTATTAAGAATATTGATACTAAAGTAGCAGAGAGGATTACTTTTTGCATATTGAAACCTTTATTTATTAATTGCATAGAAATATAATGATTTATCAACAATTCCCACTTAACTAACCTCCATAAGCCATTCTACTAAAAATTATCGCTATTATATATACAGCTTACAAATTGACTGGGAGATTACTGATGATTTATATTGCTTTTATCAATACTAAAATGTATTTTGAACACTTCAACGCCTTCACTAATTTTGATTCTAGTCAAAATTAGCACTTTTCAGTCAATATAAATCAACTGCTTAGGGATAGAAAAATCATCAAAAATGAGACATGTTTCATTTTGACAAAAGCGTATACTAATTCTACAGTGTCCTCTTCAATAAACTATCTGTCAACCTAAACTGCATAATAACATAACAACTTTGGTTCATACGATACAAAAGCTCTCAAATATAACTCATCCCTAATGATTAAAAACGATAATTTACTCCTAAAGCGATGACAGGATAAGCCTTAAAACTACTGAGTGCTCTATTAAGGTCTTTCTCTTCTTTCGCTAATTCTGCTTGTAAGATGGTATTAACTTCTGGAAAGCCAGTCATTATATCGATTACATCCCCAGAAGCTGTAATTTTTGCATCAGGGCAACCTTGGAATAAAACCCCTATGTCAACACTAATACGCCATTGACTACCCGTTGTTATCTCATTACTCCAGCCTGCCCCCAAGTAAGGTGCAATACTTTCAAAATCCACATTTGTTGCTAATGATCCTCCTTTTAAGGTATAAGACTTATCACCAATTTTTACATCCGTATTATTCTTCTTTACTTTAAGACTTAAACGATTATTATTATTGTAAAGCCCTGCTGACAAACGAAAATTACCAGCCCCTGGATAAAAATCAACAAGCCCTCCAGCAGTTAATAGATCCAATCGACCTAAATAATTAAGACCCGCTTTGCGAGCACCACCATTAAGGTAGCCACCATTAAGATTAAAACGTAAATTAAGTGTTGGTTTTAACTGGTAGGCAATATCGACACCTGCCCCTAATGTACTTGCTTTTGCTGTTATTATGTACTTGCTCTTACTAAGATGTACTTCAGCATGGGCTGAATTCATTAAAAATAGCGACACTAAAGCAGCGGAGAGAGTGACTTTCTTCATACCAGAACCTTTTTTTTATTATTTTTATTATTTTTATTATTTTTCAATGCCTTCGCCAATTTTGATTTAAATCAAAATAGACTTTTAATCCCATGTAAATTAATCACTTGCAGACTATAAGTGATTAAAAATAAGATATTTTCATTTTGCGAAGGTATTGTTTTTTAGCATAGTGCTTTTATACACTTTCTGGATAAAATTAAGAAAAACAATACACTACAAGTTTTTCTTCACCAGTACTTATCAACTTAAAATTTCTCACCATTTTTACCATAGCAATAGTCATTTTAAAGTCATCACTTTGCTTGCAATACCTTCATCAATTTTCATTTTAGCCAAAATGGTACTTTTTTAACTCATATAAATCAATCTCTTACAATAACAAGCCTTATCAAAAACGAGACATTTTTCATTTTGATGAAGGTATTGTTACTGACAGAGTCATACTCTAATTTTCTTACCTCCTCTCTAGTGTTATCCTAACCCACCAATATAACGACCAGTACTTAAGGCATGATAATCAACTCAAAAACAGAACTAGCCAACCGATGGACACGCTTAGGTGCATCTATTATTGACTCATTTATTCATTTAGTATTGATGTTACCTATACTTAGCTATACCCATTTTATTGATTATATTCGTGATAAGGAATCACCACCTGTTGAGTTACTACTGACTATTATGGTACTTGGCTTTCTTATCTATATCGCTACCCACTATTATTTTATTAAAAAAAATGGACAAACCATTGGCAAAAAATTGCTTAAAATTCGAGTAGAGAACATAACAGGAGGAGTCGCCAGCTTTAACCTTATTGTCTTTAAACGCTATCTTTTTATTACCGCAATATCCAGCCTACCAGCTATTGGAGTGTTCCTTTCGGTAATTGATGGTCTACTCATCTTTCGAGATAACCACCAATGTTGGCACGATGACTTCGCCCAAACACGAGTGGTTAAATATACCTAAGTCAATAGTCATTCCCATTGCCTCTGTGAGTCACCTTGCAGAAGGCTCTAACATTTTGTGATCTTTGCCTTTTTTAGAAGAATGACCATCAATCAACCTCCAGCTAAAATCTAATGAAAATACTGCTAGGTAAAATACTTACTCTACGGTTACTGACTTTGCCAAATTACGTGGCTTATCAACATCAGTCCCTTTAAATACTGCAGTATAATAGGATAATAACTGCAAGGGTACGGTATAAACAATAGGGGCAATTAAATCAGGAATATTAGGCATATTAATAATATGCACCTGTTCATCTGCCTGAATTTCAGCGGCTTGATCAGCAAAGAGGTAAAGTACTCCCCCTCTAGCACGCACTTCTTCTAAATTTGATTTTAGTTTTTCAATCAAATGTGTATTGGGCGCTACCGCAATAATCGGCATTTCACCATCAACCAAAGCTAAAGGACCATGCTTTAATTCACCAGCAGGATAAGCCTCAGCATGAATATAAGAAATTTCTTTTAGCTTGAGAGCACCCTCCATCGCTACAGGATATTGATCGCCCCGCCCTAAGAACAAGGCATTATTTTTATCAATAAACTGCTCTGCCATTTGCTTTATTTGACTATCTTTTTCAAGAATACTTTCTATTATAATAGGTAGCTTTTTGAGGTCTTCAACTATTTGGGTAACCATTGATTCTGCTTCACCCTTAGCTTGTAATAATAAAGCAATCAATAACTGCAACACAACTAACTGAGTAGTAAATGCCTTAGTTGAGGCCACACCAATCTCTGGTCCTGCAGCCGTTAATAATGAAAAGTCAGACTCACGAACTAAAGAGGATTCATCAACATTACAAATACTCAAACTAGCCAAAATACTCTTTTCTTGTTTGACCTTCTCTAGCGCGGCCAAAGTATCGGCCGTTTCACCTGACTGTGAAAGCGTCACAAAGAGCATATTCTTATGAGGCGCGCAACGACGATAACGGTACTCACTCGCAACCTCAACACGACAAGGAATATTCGTTAGCTCTTCCATCCAATAGGCGGCAATCAACCCCGCATGATAAGAAGTACCACAGGCAACGATTTGTACCGATTCAACTTCTGCTAAAGTTTCCATCACCCCTTCACCACGAATACAAGGCTTTACTTTATGCGCCTCCAAACGCCCCTCTAAAGTGGCTTGAATGGCAATAGGTTGCTCAAAGATTTCTTTGTGCATGTAGTGACTATATTGACCTAAATCACTGCTAAATGAACCCACAGTTGATTCTTTAACAGGTCGCTCAACCAGTTGAAAGTCTTTATCATAAATGCAACGTTGCTCACAAGTCAGCACACAAAAATCACCATTTTCCAAATAAACAAACTGCCGAGTCACTCGTAACATTGCCTGCACATCAGAGCCAATAAAAGTCTCTCCTAAGCCCAAGCCAACTACTAAAGGGCTACCCTGACGTACGGCAATTAAGGTATCAGGCTCTTCAGTAGAAATGACACCTAATGCATAAGCCCCTTCTAACTGAGCAACGGTTTTACGCACCGCATCAACAAGACTCAATGATTGTTCCAAATAACTATCAATTAAGTGAACAACAACTTCTGTATCAGTATCTGAAGTGAATTGATAACCTTTCTGCTGTAAATTCTCACGTAATAATTGATGATTTTCAATAATACCATTATGCACAACCGCCACACGTTGCTGACTAAGATGAGGATGTGCATTACGCTCGGCTGGCTCACCATGTGTTGCCCAGCGAGTATGTGATATACCCACAAAACCCACCACTGGCGCTTCGTTTAATTTTTCGGCTAAAGCGGCGACCCTACCTACAGCACGAACGCGCTCAATCTTTTTCTCCGCATTAATAACGGCAATACCCGCAGAGTCATAACCACGATATTCTAAACGATGTAAGCCTTCTAATAAGATCTCACTGACAGGGCGCTGAGCCACTGCACCAACAATTCCACACATAGTAAAAACTCGCTTTTAAGATTTTTTAATAGGACGTTCCCATCCATTGATTGTGATTTGTTTATTACGGGTTAATGTCAACTTATCCGCTGGAGCCTCTTTTCGAATAGTTGAACCTGCGCCAATCGTTGCACCCTTTTTAACAACCACAGGAGCAACCAATTGTGTTGATGACCCCACAAAGACATCATCACCAATCACGGTTTGATGTTTATTTTTACCATCATAGTTACAAGTAATTGTTCCTGCACCAATATTGACATGATCACCCATCACCGTATCACCGATATAACTTAAATGACTCACTTTACTATGAAGACCAATGGTTGATTTCTTCACTTCAACATAATTACCTACCTTGGCATAATCACACAAAACAGCCTCTGGACGTAACCGTGCAAAAGGCCCCACTTGACAATGCTTACCCACGACTGCGGACTCAATCACACTATGGGGTTTTATAATCGCATCATCCGCAATATCACTATCACTAATGACACAGCCTGCAGCAATACTAACACGGTCACCTAAGGTTACCTTGCCTGTAAAGACGGCATTAACATCAATCTTTACATCTTGCCCTACCGTCAATTCACCCCGCACATCAATACGTGAAGGATCCGCTAAGCTTGCTCCAGATCGCATGAGATTGAATGCTTGTTCTTGCTGATAAACACGTTCAAGCTGTGCTTGTTGTATTCGATCATTAACACCCTGAACTTCATTAATATCAGTACATACAACGGCATTCACCGAACCTGTAGATGCCGCCATTGCTATACAATCAGTAAGATAATATTCATTTTGGGCATTATTAGGATCTAACTGTTGTAACCAAGATTTTAATGCCTTACCCCTTGCCGCCATAAAGCCAGTATTTACCTCATTGATCAAACATTGCTGATCATCGGCATCTTTTTCTTCTACATTACCTAGCACCTTTCCATTCACATCACGCAAAATACGTCCATAATTTGTAGGGTTAGCTAAGATAGTGGTCAATACAACCAAATCCGTTGCCTCATCTAAAGCTGTCACTAATTGTTGCAATGTGTGTGCTTTAATTAAAGGCACATCACCATAGGCAATCACCACACAGTCATCATCTTTTATCATATCAAAAGCTTGCACTACAGCATGACCTGTACCTTTTTGCTCTTTTTGTAATACCCAGTCGACAATAGGGTAAGTAATAGCCTCTTGTACTTGCTCACCACCATGCCCATAAATAATGACTATTTTTTCATTATTAAGCTGACAACAAGCCTCAACCACATGTTCTAGCATCGGTTTTCCTGCAATAGGATGTAAAACTTTAGGTAGACTAGAACGCATCCGTGTTCCTTGCCCTGCTGCTAGTATTATTGGTAATATTCTCATAGCGCCTTCCATTATTGACTCAATCTCTCTTATCGATTGAGTTATTTTAGCGCAATTTATTATAAATAATAAGTATATTAAATTTCAGTACAACTTAGATTCACATAATAAGTGAACTATAATATAGTATTAGCACTCTAAGACAGTGAGTGCTAAAATACAGCGATTACAAGGAAAATTATGGGTACAGCATTAATGTTACAACATCAACACCTAGCGGTTCCTGGGGCTAATCTAGAAAACTATATGCATACGGTGCATAAAATACCAGTGCTAACCGCACTGAAAGAAAAAGAGATTGCCACTCACTTACGGGAAAATGAAAACCTAGACTCTGCTCGCCTACTTGTTATGCACAATCTACGTTTTGTTATCAAAGTCGCTCGCAGTTATAGTGGCTATGGCTTGCCTTTGGGTGACCTTGTACAAGAAGGTAATGTTGGTTTAATGAAAGCGGTTAAACGCTTTGACCCGACCATGAATGTTCGTCTTATTTCTTTTGCAGTACATTGGATTCGTGCAGAAATTCATGAGTTTATCTTAAAAAACTGGAAAATTGTTAAAGTTGCCACCACCAAAGCGCAACGTAAACTATTTTTTAATTTGCGTAGTAGTAAAAAACGCTTAGGTTGGTTTAATCAACAACAAATTAGTGATGTAGCAAAAGACCTTGGTGTCACTCCAAAAGATGTCGTTGAAATGGAAAAGCGCATGAGTGGTACGGATATTGGGTTTGATCTAGAACCTAGTGGCAATGATGAAAGTGTCAGCTATTCACCAAGCCAGTATCTAGAAAATAATAGTGTCGATCCTGCTCAACATTTAGAAAATCAAGACTGGGAAGATCATACTAAACAGTTATTTTCTCAGGCATTAGCAACGTTGGATGATCGTAGTAAAGATATTATTAGTCGTCGTTGGTTATCAGAACCTAAAGCAACACTGCAAGATTTAGCAAAGAAATACAGTATTTCTGCTGAACGTATTCGTCAATTAGAGGCTGTTGCTATTAAAAAGATCAAGGGATCGGTTATTGCTTCTTAAACTAACTATTTATAGGGAGTCACATAGTCTTTCCAAAGGGATTTATCCCGTGACTCCATAAAGTAACCCCCTAAATTTCCTCTATAAACACCACTTACCCTCTAATACCTACCGTATAGATCGCTCAATATACCACTCATCGATACAATATAGATTGTTTACATATAGACTAACGGGTGTAATATGTCTCTTTAGGGATATATAAGAGGTATAACCCATAACTACTTTAGGAGAGCCGCTATGAAAAAAACAATACAACTAAAATTATTTACATTATGCGCAACTGTTGCACTATCGGGTGTTGCATCAGCTGACTATACGGATGGCACTGGTAGTGGCAGTGGACAAGGCAATGCGACTGGAAACTCTTCAGTCAAAGGTACAGGAAATACTGCAGGTGCAGGTAGTACTAACGGGAAATTTAACACCTCGGGCAAAGGGAAAGGTGATGCTGATGGTGAAATGGACTTTCAGCTAAAAATAAAAGCCAAAGGTCGTACTAACATGGATACTCAAGGCGCTGCTGATGGTCAGGGTCAGGGTGCTGGAAATACAAACTCTACCTTTGCAGGTAATGGCAATGGTGCTGGTAATACTGGCGCTGGTGCAACAGGATCAGGTAAAAATACAGGCGTTGGTAATAACATGCCTTGGAGCAATAACGGCAACAGTGGCTGGGGTGGTAACAATATGCCTTGGAGCAATAACGGCAACAGTGGCTGGGGTGGTAATAGTATGCCTTGGAGCAATAACGGCAACAGTGGCTGGGGTGGTAATAATATGCCTTGGAGCAACAACGGCAACAGTGGCTGGGGTAACAACATGCCTTGGAGCAATAGCGGTAACAATGGCTGGGGTGGCAACAGTATGCCTTGGAGCAATAATAATGGTAATCGCTGGGGCAGTAACAGCATGCCGTGGAGCAATGGTAATGGCTGGAATAGTAACAACATGCCTTGGAGCAATAATAATGGCAATCGCTGGGGTGGCAATAACATGCCTTGGAGCAACAATAATGGTAATCGTTGGTCTATGCCGTGGGGTAACAACAATAGCAACAACCCTTATGGTAACCCAATGCCTCGTCAAGCAGCACCCGCAACAACATCAGCGGCTACCCCTGCTCCAACAGTAGCACCTGCAACCGCTAAACCTGTAGCAAAATAACGACATGATTATTATTTAATCATTATGCCACGAAGGATTGACTTTATATCCTTCGTGGATAAATCCCAACGTTAATTTAGTCAAATAACTCCCTCATGACTTAAACCAACCTCAGTCACTCAAAAGACTGAAAACCCATCAAAACGTTAGCTTCCTACCTTAAATCAGTCTTCACATGACAGAAGGTGACCTTATCTGTATACTCCGCGCCTTTCTGGTCTAAGCTTATAGTTTCTCAGTATTGTTATTTCCTAAAAGATTACTCGTTGAAATCACTATGGATTCATTTATTTTTTATATTATAGCAATCATTCTTGGCTTCGCTCTGCTCATTTGGAGCTCAGGTATTTTCGTTGACGGTGCGGCAGACCTTGCCACACACTTTGGTATAAGCCCAATCATTGTTGGTATGATTATCATCGGTTTTGGTACCTCCGCTCCTGAAATAATCATTTCCGCCGTTGCTGCCTTTAAAGGTTCATCAGATATTGGGATTGGTAATGCCCTTGGTTCCAATATTACGAATATCACCCTTGTCCTCGGTATCACTGCCATCTTTTATGTTATCCCTGTCAGCTCTAGAATGGCACATAAAGAACTCCCTGTGCTTTTAGCTTGTAGCACTATTGCAATGGCTACCTTGTTTTTTGGTAAATTTGGTATTATTGATGGAATAATCCTTTTTACAACGCTTGCTCTTGTGCTCCTATGGATGGTGAAAACAGCCCAAAATAAACTTAAACCCGAGCCATTGCTTAATAATATTGAAAAACATTTTCCTGCAAAACACAAAAAAACAGCGATATTATGGACAACTCTGGGCTTAGTCGTACTTATTGTTAGCTCGAATCTATTAGTCTGGGGTTCCAGTCATATTGCTAGATCATTGGGTGTTAGCGATTTAGTGATTGGTCTAACCATCGTTGCGATAGGAACTAGCCTACCTGAGTTAGCCGCCACGATAACCAGTGCAAAGAAAGGTGAAACTGATCTCGCTATTGGTAATATTATTGGTTCTAACTTCTTTAATACCTTAGGGGTGCTAGCAATCCCTGCTTTATTTGCTGCAGGAGAACCTGATTCTGCAGCAGTATGGCGTGATATGCCGATTGTTATTGGTCTCACTCTGCTCTTATTGCTCTTTACTCTTAGCTTTGATAATAAAAAGGTGATTAATCGCTGGAAAGGTATTGTCTTCTTTGGTCTATTTATTGGCTATCAAATCATGTTGTTCTATCAAAGTACAAACAATTCTGGTCGCTGTCACTCATTCTTATGCCTTTAGAAACTCACTTTAATTACATCGCAATCGCTCGACAAGTCATAGCGCTTGAACTTGCCGCCATTGAACAATTAAATACCCGTCTCAATAATAGTTTTACTCTTGCTTGTAAGCTTATTATTAAAGCACAGGGACGACTCATTATTACTGGTATGGGTAAATCAGGTCATATTGGTAAAAAAATGACCGCCACCTTCGCAAGCACTGGAACCCCCGCTTACTTCGTACATCCAGGTGAAGCACTACACGGTGATTTAGGCATGATCTTACCAAACGATGTTGTTATCGCCATCTCCAACTCTGGAAGCACTGAAGAATTAATTGTTTTAGGAAGCTCCATCAAGCGCCAAGGTAGCAAACTTATCGCAATGACGAGTAACTCTGACTCCAAGCTAGGCACACTGAGTGATGTTCATCTGAATATTGGTGTACAGGAGGAAGCTTGTCCCTTAGACCTTGCACCTACCTCAAGCACCACGGTAACATTGGTACTTGGTGATGCAATGGCGAGTGCTTTAATGACAGCAAGAGACTTTACGCAGGAAGACTTTGCCCGCTCACACCCTGCGGGACGATTAGGCAAACGCCTGTTATTGCATATTAAAGACTTAATGCACACTGGGGATCAGCTTCCTATTATTTCACCAGAATCCAGCATCCAGCACGCTATTCTAGAAATGACAAAGAAAAAACTAGGAGCAACCTTAATCTGCAATGAGCAATCACAATTACTCGGAATTTTTACCGATGGTGATTTACGTCGTGCCTTTGAACAGCAACAATTCGATAAACCAATTGCTGAAGTTATTCAAACTTGTCGTTATACAATTAATGCTGAGAACCTTGCAATGGATGGTCTATCAATGATGCAGGATCATGAAATTATGGTACTACCTGTTGTAGAGGGTGATCGTTTAATCGGCATTATTCATATGCACGATTTACTCAAAGCAGGCATTGTATAACCCCTACAACAAAATGAGTACAATCAATGAATGATAGACAAATAAGATTAAAAAAAATTAAATTAGTTATTCTCGATATTGATGGTGTAATGACAGACGGCAGCTTGTTTTTTGATAATCAAGGACAAGAATATAAAGCCTTTAATTCAAAAGATGGTCATGGCATTAGAATGCTTCAAGAGAGTGGTATTGAAGTGGCTATTATTACTGGACGATCTTCTGAAATCGTTTTACACCGTGCGGATAACTTAAAAATTAATCGCAAATTTATCTATCAAGGTTATCGTGATAAACGCCCTGCTTTTAAAGCTCTGCTTGAAGCCACACAACTGTCAGCAGAAAATATTGCTTATATTGGTGATGATGTTATTGATCTGCCCGTCATGAGTCAAGTCGGTCTAGCCATTGCGGTTAATGATGCACATAGCTTTGTGCAACAGCACTCACACTGGACAACTAAAGCAAAAGGGGGACGCGGTGCTGTTCGTGAAGCTTGTGAAGGAATACTTGATGCACAAGGTAAGCTAGAAAATATGTTACAATCTTATTTAGCCTGATATAAAAAAATTCAGGAAAAAATAATAAAACAAGTGGTTACAAACTCCTTATGACACAACGTGGGATTTATCTAGTATTAGCAATATTCATCGCCATTATTGGAACTTGGGTACATAGCAAGTGGCGGCAATATGATGATTTTTCCACATCACTCAGCCAATCTCAAATTGATTTTTACATGAGTGGCTTTAGTGCTTACTCAACTAATGCAGACGGTCAACCACAATATACTTTAGTAGCAAACCACTCAGTGAAACAAAGTAAAAAAGGGACAACACAAATATTTCAACCCTATTACACAATACTTGCAGATTCAGGAGCAATAACAATTGAAGCAGGGATAGCGACTGAGAATAGTACGGGTGATATTGAACTTACCCATGATGTTATCATCAAAAGCAAAAGCAATAAGACAGAGCCTAGCTATCAAGTGAATACAGAACAGCTTGTATACTCTACTCGTCAGCAGAAAATTAGCACTGATACACCCATAAAAATAACAGGAATTAATATGATAATTAATTCTATTGGTCTTACTATTGACCTTCCTTCACAAACAACAAAATTAAAATCTAATGTCCATACAAAATACACTCCCCTTATTGAAACACCTTCTAAGTAAAGTATTATTACTCGCTTTATTAGTCGCTCCTGTTGAACTTAGCGCTCTTTACAGTGATGCTAAACAACCCGTAAGTATTGATGCCAACTCCGCGACAATGAATAAACTAAAAGGCTATGCAGTTTATGAAGGTAACGTTATTATTACACAGGGAACCTTGAAAATTACTGCGCATCGAATTGAGATTTTTGCACCAAGAAATGCAATACAAAAAATTGTTGCTCATGGCTCACCCGTTAAGTTAGAACAAAAAATGGACAATGGGAATCATGTTAAAGCAAAAGCCAACAAACTGACTTATCAAGTTTCCAAGAAAAATGTTATTTTAGTGGGCAATGCAAATGTTGTTCAAGGTCAAGACAGAGTCAGCAGTCAATATATTCAGTATCTAATGAATACTGGTGAAATCAAAGCAGGTGATAAAACCAACAATAGTCGTAATTCTAGTAACCGAGTTCGTGCTATCTTCTACCCTTCTAAAAAATAATACGATCTAATCATGTCATTACTTAAAGCTGACTCACTCTATAAAAGCTACAAAAAACGTGAAATCCTTCGTGGTATCTCTATTACAGTCAATAGCTCAGAAGTTGTTGGCTTACTAGGACCTAATGGAGCAGGAAAAACCACCTGCTTTTATATGATTGTTGGCTTAGTGGCAGTGGACAAGGGCACTATTTTTATTGATGATGATGACTTAACAGCACTACCTATTCATAAGCGAGCAAAAAAAGGTTTAGGTTATCTTGCCCAAGAAGCTAGTATTTTTCGCTCACTGACTGTAGCTCAAAATATCTTTGCTATCCTTGAACTACGTAAAGAGCTATCTAAAAGACAGCGTCTTGATAAACTCAATAGCTTGTTAGAAGAATTTCAAGTCAGTCATTTAAGAGATAGCTTAGGTATTAGCCTCTCTGGTGGTGAGCGTCGTCGTGTTGAGATTGCTAGAGCGCTTGCGACTGAACCCAAATTCATCCTATTAGATGAACCTTTTGCTGGTGTTGACCCTATTTCTGTTATCGATATTCAGAAAATTATTACTCACCTTAAAAATAAAGGTATTGGTGTATTAATTACTGATCATAGTGTACGTGAAACATTGGATATTTGTGATCGCTCATACATACTTCATGATGGCAATATTTTGGTTGAAGGGAGTGCTGAAGTGATTCTTAATAACCAAAAGGTGCGTGAAGTCTACTTAGGAGATAAGTTTCAATAATTTTCCCGATGGGCTTTAAAGCAACACTGTAACTAATTAATAAGTATTTATTTAATAAAAATTTCATGTCCAATTTATTAATTATTAGTCTTTTATTTTCCCACGCCAAAGCCGAAAGAGCCAAAAAGTTGACAACGTTGCCACTTTTAGCGCGTGCTGGGCGAGGATGGCTTTTCCTTCCTAAGAATTGATGAATACCATTGTGAAAATTATCCAGGCAGTCCATCT
>JAGLEV010000087.1 GCA_023144895.1 Thiotrichaceae bacterium | reverse complement strand
ACTTGACGTGATAACAAGATGTGCTCACGTGTTTGTGGCATGGGGCCATCGGCTGCTGAAACAACAAGGATAGCACCGTCCATTTGTGCTGCACCTGTAATCATGTTCTTTACATAGTCTGCGTGTCCTGGGCAGTCTACGTGTGCGTAGTGACGATTCTCTGATTCGTATTCTACGTGTGAGGTCGCGATAGTAATTCCACGCTCTCTTTCTTCTGGTGCATTATCGATGTCTGCGAAAGCTTTTGCTTCTCCACCCATCTTTTCAGCCATTACTTTAGTAATCGCCGCTGTTAGCGTAGTTTTTCCATGGTCAACGTGACCAATCGTGCCCACGTTTACATGGGGTTTGTTACGTTCAAATTTTTCTTTAGACATCGTTACTTACCTTCTATTCATAATAGCGTCGGCAGTATTTGCCGAGGCCTCTGTATATTTTGAAAATTCCATCGAATAGGTTGCCCTACCCTGTGTTGCGGAACGTAGTGCTGTAGCATAACCAAACATTGCACTTAGTGGCACTTCAGCCGTAACCACTTTGCCAGCAGGTGAATCTTCCATGCCACTGACTACACCACGTCGACGATTAAGGTCTCCTATGACGTCACCTGTATTTGCTTCAGGTGATACCACTTCAACCTTCATCATTGGTTCTAATATAACGGGATCTGCTCCCATTACACCTGTTCTTACAGCGACATGACCAGCAACTTTAAAGGCAACTTCATCTGAGACTGATTCATCAAACGAACCATCATACAAACTCACCTGAACATCTACGACAGGAAAACCTGCATAAACACCACTTTGCAACTGATCACGAACACCTTTCTCAATCGATGGAATAAAGCGTTCTGGAATAACACCGTTAGATAGATCATTAGTGAACTGAATTCCAGAACCCTCTTCTGTGGGTTCTAGCTTGAGCCAAACGTGACCATACTGCCTGTTACCAGCAATCTCGCGGATATGTTTTCCTTCCACTTCAATCGACTGACGAATCGTTTCTCTATAGGCAACTTGAGGATCACCCACACTGGCTGACACATCAAACTCACGCAACAAACGATCTATAATTATTTCTAAATGTAACTCTCCCATTCCAGAGACTAACACTTGCCCTGACTCTTCATCTACTCTTACTTTGAAGGTTGGGTCTTCTTTTGCTAGCTTATCGAGCGAGGTCATCAATTTTTCTTGATCACCTTGTGTCTTTGGCTCTACACCAATAGAGATAACAGGCTCTGGAAAGTCCATAGATTCCAGTTGTATCACTTTGCTCTTATGACAAAGTGTTTCACCTGTAACGACATTTTTTAAACCAACAATAGCAACAATATCACCAGCATGAACTTCTTTAACTTCTTCATGAGAATTAGCATGCATTTGCCACAACTTACCCACGCGCTCAGATTGCTGCTTAGCTGCGTTATAGACCATTTCACCTGTCTTCAACACACCTGAATAAACTCTTATAAAAGTCACCAAACCAACAAAGGGGTCATTAGCAACCTTAAAAGCTAATGCTGAAAAGGGCTCATCATCACTAGCAACACGGCTAATCTCTTTACCTTTTTCATTTTCACCAATAACAGGAGGTAAGTCCATCGGCGATGGCAGATAAGCAATAGCAGCATCAAGTAAGGACTGAACACCTTTGTTTTTAAAGGCTGTACCACATAACACGGGTACTATTTCATTCGCTAAAACTTGTTTACGCAAACCACTAACTATCTGCTCAACGGAAAGATCACCTTCTTCAAGGTAGGCTTCCATTAGATCATCATCAGTCTCAGCAACTGACTCGACCATCATTTCACGTAGTATTTGTGCTTCTTCTTCATATTCACTAGGTATTACACGCGTTTCAACATCAACACCATTTTCATCTTCAGACCAGTACAGCGCTTTCATTAAAACTAGGTCAATAATACCTTTAAAGTTTTCTTCTGCACCTATTGGCATTTGCAATGGCACAGCATTTGTACCTAATCGCTCTTTAACTTGCTGAACAACTCTAAAGAAGTCAGCACCGACTCGGTCCATTTTATTGACAAAAGCCACACGTGGCACACTGTATTTATCTGCTTGACGCCAAACTGTCTCAGACTGTGGTTCAACTCCACCAACGGCACAAAAAACAGCAATTGCACCATCAAGCACACGTAGTGAGCGCTCGACTTCAATAGTGAAATCTACATGACCTGGAGTATCGATAATATTAATACGATGCCTTGGTAAGGTCTTGTCACTACCACTCCAAAAACAAGTGGTTGCTGCTGAAGTAATCGTTATTCCACGTTCACCTTCTTGTGGCATCCAATCCATGGTTGCCGCACCATGATGTACCTCACCTATTTTGTGAGAAACACCAGTATAATAGAGAATTCTCTCAGTTAAGGTGGTTTTTCCTGCATCAATATGCGCCATAATCCCGAGATTTCGATACCGATCTATCGGAGTTTTACGCGCCATTGTTATTGCCTTATTTCTACCAGCGGAAGTGAGCAAACGCTTTGTTCGCTTCAGCCATTTTATGTGTATCTTCGCGCTTCTTAACTGCAGAACCACGTTTATCAGCTGCTTCCATCAACTCGCCAGCGAGCCTATCAGCCATTGTCTTTTCGCCACGCTTACGTGCCGCTTCAACTAACCAACGCATTGCTAAGGCATCTTGACGTGATGTACGAACTTCAACAGGAACCTGATAAGTTGCACCACCCACACGGCGAGATTTAACCTCTACTGAAGGGCGAACATTGGCAAGTGCATCTGTTAGCACTTCCATATCAGCACCTTTCTTTTCAGAAATCTGGTCTAAAGCTTTATATACAATTTTTTCAGCCGTTGATTTTTTACCATCTTTCATTAATGTATTAACAAACTTTGCTAAGACAATACTATTGAACTTAGGATCAGGTAAAATAACTCTTTTGGGTACTTCTCTTCTTCTTGGCATAGTCTAATTCTCGCTTTCGATTAACCCTTAGGTCGTTTAGTTCCGTACTTTGAACGACCCTGTCTTCTACCGTCTACACCCTGTGTGTCCAGTGAACCACGTACTGTGTGATAGCGCACACCAGGAAGATCTTTTACTCTTCCGCCACGAACTAAAACAACCGAGTGTTCTTGTAAGTTGTGCCCTTCACCACCAATATAGCTAGACACAACAAAACCACTTGTCAGACGAACTCTGGCAACTTTACGCATTGCTGAGTTTGGCTTTTTAGGTGTTGTCGTATAAACACGAGTACAGACACCACGACGCTGAGGACATGCCTCAAGACCGGGTACTTGACTCTTTTCTTTCTTTGTCTTACGAGGCTTACGGACCAATTGGTTAATCGTTGCCATTAATGCTTCTCCTAGTACTGGAGTTAAAAAATCCAGCCATTTAGCTGGATAATATTCAATTACCTTCATTGCTCATAATCATTATGAGCTAGCACCCCAACAGACCATGCATAACACGGTATCGGAGCTTAGAGGCGCGGAATTTTAGTGCCTTGAGATCAATCTGTCAAGTAGGATTTGTTATTATTAGCATTTATTAATTTATTAATAGAGGTTTTGCCACCTACTGTTCATTAAACTAACTAATTATAAAATCACTATTTTGATAAATTCAACTCAAGACTCATTTATTGAAATAAGAGCTATTAGCTTGCCTAGCCCTCTTTTGCTGCATCTAATGCAGTCAGACCACGAGTTATTGCATCATCTTCACTACGTTTAGTAATACGTTGCTTATGATGCATTAAACCAGTACCTGCTGGAATCAAGCGACCAACAATAACATTTTCTTTCAGACCACGTAGATCATCACTAGCACCCTTAACCGATGCTTCTGTCAATACACGCGTTGTCTCTTGGAATGATGCTGCTGAGATAAATGATTCTGTCACTAAGGATGACTTAGTAATACCCAATAATAAACGGAAGAATCGAGCACTCAGCTTACCTTCCTCTGCGAGCTGGTTATTAACCTTCTCAACATCACGGAAGTCAATTTGCTCACCCTTCAGATAAGGGCTATCACCACCATCAATAATCTCAACCTTACGAATCATTTGACGCACAATAACTTCGATATGTTTATCAGCGATAATTACACCTTGTAAACGATAAACATCTTGAATCTCTTTCACAAGATACTCAGCAAGCACTCTCGGACCTAATAGGCGAATAATATCGTGCGGGCTACGCTCACCATCAGCAATAACCTCACCCTTCTCTACCTTCTCTCCTTCAAAGATATTGAGTGTACGCCACTTAGGGATCAGTGCTTCGTAATGATCACCCTTCTCAGGTGTAATCATAAGACGAACTTTACCTGTCGTTTCTTTACCAAAAGAAACATTACCGCTCATCTCAGCCATAATCGCAGGTTCTTTTGGCTTTCTTGCTTCAAACAAGTCAGCAACACGAGGTAAACCACCCGTAATATCACGAGTACGTGTTGATTCCTGAGGCATTCGAGCAAGTACATCACCCACATTAACCTCTTCACCTTTACTGATATTGATTAATGCACCTGAGTTCATTGGGTATTGTACTGGCATCTCAGTACCCTCGAAGAGCAATGCATTACCATTCTCATCAACAATACGAATCATTGGACGTAAGTCCTTGCCTTTACTACCACGAGCTTTAGGATCAGTAATCTCAACTGAGCTTAAACCTGTCATTTCATCAGTCTTCGAGTTGATAGTAATTCCATCAACGAAGTCAACGAAATCAACCTTACCTTTTACTTCAGTAATAATTGGATGAGTGTGCGGATCCCATGTTGCGATCTCTAGACCCGCCTCAACTTGGTCACCATCTGAAGCCTTGATAACCGCACCATAAGGAATCTTATAACGTTCTTTCTCACGACCAAATTTATCACTAACACTTAGCTCACCAGAACGAGATACAGCAACAAGGTTACCATTCTTATTCACCACTGACTTAACATTGGTTAGACGGATTGAACCTGCCATTTTAACAACAATGTTATTCACCGCCGCCGAACTACTCGCCGCCCCACCAATGTGGAAGGTACGCATAGTAAGCTGTGTACCTGGCTCACCAATAGACTGTGCCGCAATAACACCGACCGCCTCACCTGCATTAACCATATGCCCACGACCAAGGTCACGACCATAACAATGCGCACAAATGCCATACTCAACATCACAACTAATCGCTGAACGTACTTTAATTTCATCAATATGCCACGCATTGATCTTCTCAACCCATGTTTCATCCATTAGAGTCTTAGCAGGGACAAGCACATTACCTTCATTATCAACAACATCAACCGCTACAACACGACCTAATACACGATCACCTACGGCCTGAACAACATCACCACCTTCGATGATAGGCTTCATGACTAACCCTTCTGAAGTACCACAGTCATTTTCTGTGACCACTAAATCCTGTGCCACATCAACAAGACGACGGGTTAAGTAACCAGAGTTTGCTGTTTTAAGAGCAGTATCAGCCAGACCTTTACGAGCACCGTGAGTAGAAATAAAGTACTGAAGTACATTAAGCCCTTCACGGAAGTTTGAAGTAATCGGTGTTTCGATGATTGAACCATCTGGCTTAGCCATCAAGCCACGCATTCCAGCGAGCTGTCTAATCTGAGCTGCCGATCCACGAGCTCCCGAGTCAGCCATCATGTAGATTGAGTTAAATGAAGGTTGCTCTACATCATTACCGTCAGCATCCTTAACAATCTCATTACTAATACCATCCATCATCGCCTTAGCGACTTGCTCATTGGTACGAGACCAAATATCAACAACTTTATTGTAACGCTCACCATTAGTCACTAGACCAGAAGCATATTGATCCTGAATTTCAGCAACAGCACTTTCAGCTTGTGCAATAATCACCTTCTTCGAATCAGGAATACCCATATCATTAGCACAGAATGAAATACCTGCACGTGTTGCATATCGATAACCTGTATACATCAAGTGATCCGCAAACATAACGGTTGCTTTTAAGCCTACCAAGCGATATGCCTGATTGATTAAATTAGCAATAGCCTTCTTTTTCAAGATGGTATTCATAATTTCAAACGGCAAACCCTTAGGTAGAATCGTCGATAAAATGGCACGACCTACTGTGGTTTTAATACGTGTTTTTGTCTCAACAAACTGACCGTCTTCATCTTTGGTATATTCTTTAAGACGCACTTCAACGCTAGCATGTAAACTTGCTACGCCTGATTCATAGGCACGAACCGCTTCTTCCGCGCTTGCTAGCACCATACCTTCGCCTTTTACATTGACACTTTCTCGCGTCATATAGTAAAGACCTAATACGATATCCTGTGATGGTACGATAATTGGCTCACCATTAGCAGGTGATAGTACGTTATTGGTTGCAAGCATTAATACGCGAGCTTCCATTTGTGCTTCAATTGATAGTGGTACGTGTACCGCCATCTGATCACCGTCAAAGTCAGCATTAAATGCGGCACAAACCAAAGGATGCAACTGAATAGCTTTACCTTCAATGAGTACTGGCTCAAATGCCTGAATACCCAAACGGTGTAAAGTGGGTGCACGGTTAAGCATGATGGGATGCTCACGAACAATCTCTTCAAGAATGTCCCAAACCTCTTCAATCTCACGCTCAACTAATTTTTTAGCGGCTTTAATTGTTCCTGCTAGCCCACGACGTTGCAACTTACCAAAGATGAAAGGCTTAAATAATTCTAATGCCATTTTCTTAGGTAGACCACATTGGTGCAAACGCAATGTAGGTCCTGTTACGATAACCGAACGACCAGAATAATCAACACGCTTACCTAATAGGTTCTGTCTAAAGCGACCTTGCTTACCTTTAATCATATCAGCAAGTGATTTCAGAGGACGCTTATTAGCACCCGCAATCGCACGACCACGACGACCGTTATCTAATAATGCATCTACTGACTCTTGTAACATACGCTTTTCATTACGTACGATAATATCAGGAGCATTTAGCTCTAATAGACGACGTAAACGGTTATTACGGTTAATAACACGACGGTATAAATCGTTTAAGTCAGAAGTCGCAAAACGACCCCCATCAAGTGGCACTAATGGACGTAAATCAGGAGGTAAAATCGGTAATACCGTAAGAATCATCCACTCTGGCTTATTGCCTGAAGTCTGGAATGATTCCATTAGCTTCATACGCTTAGCAATACGTTTAAGTTTAGTTTCTGAACGAGTCTCAGTCGCTTGCTGATGCAAGCTTTCAATCTCCTCCTCAAGATCAACGGCCTGAAGCATTTTTAATATCGCTTCCGCCCCCATGCCCGCTTCAAACTCATCACCATACTCTTCAATAGCATCAAGATAAGCTTCATCACTCAGCAAAGTACCACGCTCTAGCTCTGTCATTCCGCCATCAGTAACAATGAAGTCTTCAAAATAAAGAACACTTTCAATACTACGTAAGGTCATATCAAGGAATAAACCAATCCGTGAAGGCAGTGATTTCAAGAACCAAATATGTGCAACAGGACAGGCAAGATCCACATGTCCCATACGATCACGACGTACCTTGCTTTGTGTGATTTCAACACCACACTTTTCACAAATAACACCACGATGCTTTAAGCGTTTGTACTTTCCACAAAGACACTCATAATCTTTTACTGGACCAAAGATTTTGGCACAAAAGAGGCCATCACGTTCTGGTTTAAAGGTACGATAATTAATAGTTTCAGGCTTACGCACCTCACCATGCGACCACGAACGTATCGTTTGTGGGGCAGCAAGGCCAATGCGAATAGCATCAAACTCTTTACTTTGAGTTTGTTGCTTAAATATATTGAGTAAGTCTTTCATGCTCATAATAGCTACCTGCTAAGTCTTTAGATGATGGTATAAATTAAAAAAGGAAAATAATGGTTATTCACCACCTTCCAGCTCAATATGCAATCCTAATGAGCGGATTTCCTTCATCAGTACATTGAATGATTCAGGCATGCCTGCATCCATGTAATGATTACCATCAACAATATTTTTGTACATTTGATTTCTTCCAGCAACATCATCTGACTTCACTGTTAACATCTCTTGCAATGTATAAGCTGCACCATATGCCTGCAATGCCCACACTTCCATCTCTCCAAAGCGCTGACCACCAAACATCGCTTTACCACCCAGTGGTTGCTGAGTCACTAGACTATAAGGCCCTGTTGAACGTGCATGCATTTTATCATCAACCAGATGATTCAACTTCAGCATGTGCATATAACCCACCGTGATAGGACGCTCAAACTGCTCACCCGTACGACCATCAATTAACATCGTCTGACCACTCTCTGGTAAACCAGCAAGTCTCAACATTGCGTGAATTTCTTCTTCATCACAACCATCGAACACAGGTGTCGCCATCGGTACGCCACGACTTAAGTTGCCTGCCATTTCCACAACTTCTTCATCGGTCATTCCAGCAATATCATCCGCACCTTGATGAGGATTACCACCCGTCTCATAGATTTCAGAAATATAGCTACGAAGGTCTTCTATCTTTGCCTTTGCTGCGAGCATATCACCAATCTTACGACCAAGACCTTTAGCAGCCCAGCCTAGATGTGTCTCCAGCACCTGACCGACATTCATTCGAGAAGGCACGCCTAGTGGATTCAATAAGATATCAACTGGCTCACCATTCGCCATATGCGGCATATCTTCTACTGGAACAATCTTAGAGATAACACCCTTATTTCCATGACGACCCGCCATTTTATCACCAGGCTGTAGACGACGCTTAACTGCCACATAGACCTTGATCATTTTCAACACACCTGGTGCTAAATCATCGCCTGCTGATAATTTTTCTTTCTGTTTTTGTAAACGCTGTTCGTAGCTCTCTTTCTGATCTTCAATTTGTTTAGCTAATATGGCGAGTTGATCGTTAAGCTCATCTTTACGCATACGGACTTCAAACCACTGGCTCTTATCCAACATCGCAAGATACTTCTTAGTCACTTTACTGCCTTCAGTAATGCCCTCCGGACCACCATCAGCAACTTTATTTAAAAGAAGGTTAGAAACACGATCAAATAGATCATCTTCAAAGATACGCATCTCATCGCGCAAGTCATTACGTACTTGACGCAACTCATCATCAAGAATTGAGATAGCACGTGCATCGCGCTCAACACCATCACGAGTAAAGACACGAACATCAATAACGGTACCTGTCATACTTGAAGGCATACGCAAAGAAGAGTCTTTCACATCTGATGCTTTTTCACCAAAGATAGCACGCAGTAGCTTTTCTTCTGGTGTCAACATGGATTCACCTTTCGGTGTTACCTTGCCCACTAAGACATCATTCGGTTTAACCTCAGCACCCACATGAACAATGCCACTCTCATCAAGCTTACCCAATAAGCTTTCTGCAATATTAGGAATATCAGCTGAAATTTCTTCAGCACCTAATTTTGTATCTCGTGCTAAACAAGTGAGTTCTTCAATATGGATCGTTGTATAACGATCTTCATCAACAACACGCTCTGAAATTAAGATCGAGTCCTCAAAGTTATAACCATTCCAAGGCATGAATGCGATCAGCATATTCTGCCCTAGTGCTAAATCACCTAACTCAGTCGAAGGACCATCTGCCAGTACATCACCACGCTCAACTTGATCACCTACTTTTACAATAGGACGTTGATTAATACAGGTATTCTGATTTGATCGAGTGTATTTAATGAGGTTGTATATATCAACACCACCACCCTGAGCTTCATCATCATTCACACGAATAACAATACGTGCCGCATCAGCAGAATCAATTTTACCGCCACGTGTAGCAACAACTGCCGCACCTGAATCGACTGCAACAGAGCGCTCCATTCCAGTACCAACAACAGGAGTCTGGGCACGCAAACAAGGCACCGCTTGACGTTGCATGTTTGATCCCATTAATGCACGGTTAGCATCATCATGTTCAAGGAATGGTAGTAATGCCGCTGCCACTGAAACAATTTGCTTAGGTGACACATCCATGTAATTAACTTTAGCCGCAGGAAATTGGCTAAATTCATTAAGATTACGACAAGACACATAATTCTCAATAAAGCGACCTTCAGAATCTAACTCTTCGTTAGCCTGAGCAATAACATGATGAGACTCTTCAATTGCTGAAACATAGTCAATTTGATCTGTCACTTTGCCATCAATAACTTTTCTATAAGGAGTCTCTAAGAATCCATATTCACTAGTGTTCGCATAAACAGCCAAAGAGTTGATCAAACCAATGTTTGGTCCCTCAGGAGTTTCGATAGGGCAAACACGACCATAATGTGTTGGATGTACGTCACGAACCTCAAAGCCTGCACGCTCACGTGTCAAGCCACCAGGACCAAGCGCTGAAATACGGCGTTTATGAGTGACTTCTGATAATGGGTTGTTTTGATCCATAAACTGTGAAAGCTGACTTGAACCAAAGAACTCTTTAACCGCTGCAGATACAGGCTTAGAGTTAATCATATCCTGAGGCATTAAACCTTCACTTTCAGCGACGGTTAAACGCTCTTTAACCGCACGCTCAACTCGAACTAAACCCACACGGAAAGCATTTTCTGACATTTCGCCAACACTTCGAATACGACGATTCCCTAAGTGATCAATATCATCAACAATACCATGGCCATCACGAATACCAACCAAGGTCTTCAACACACCAAGAATATCATCATGGGTTAGGGTTGAGGCTCCTGTCCTTTCTTCACGACCTAAACGCAGGTTAAACTTCATCCTTCCTACTTCTGATAGATCATAACGATCTTCTGAGAAGAATAAGTTATTAAATAAATTTTCAGCAGATTCTTTCGTTGGTGGCTCACCAGGGCGCATCATGCGATAAATTTCAACATGTGCTTCTAGCTTATTCGTTGAGTTGTCAACATTGAGTGTATTTGAGATATAAGGACCATGATCCAGCTCGTTGATATAAAGAATCTTAAACTTCTTTATACCATTCTCTCGAAGATTCTCAACAAGATCCTCAGTGACTTCGCTATTAGTTCCAGCAATAATCTCACCAGTTTCTTTATCGATAATGTCAACACCAAGGCGCTTATCCTCTAAGTACTCCATAGGGACTTCAAGAGCCTTAACTTTAAGCTTTTCCATCTTACGAACATGCTTAATAGTGATACGTCGTCCAGACTTAACAATAGACTCGCCTTGAACATCAATATCGAACTTTGCCAACTCACCTTGGAGCTGCTTCGGATTAATAGCGACTTTAATGTTAGTTTTATTCAGTGTGACATCAATTTTATCGTAGAACTCATCAAGAATGCCTTGAGTATCCATACCAATAGCACGCAATAATACAGTTGCTGGTAATTTACGACGACGGTCAATACGTACATGCACGCCATCTTTTGGACAAAACTCAAAGTCTAACCATGAACCACGATAAGGGATAACACGAGCATTATAAAGAATCTTACCTGATGCATTTGATTTACCTTTATCATGATCGAAGAACACACCTGGTGAACGATGTAGCTGTGAAACAATAACACGCTCAGTTCCATTCACTACAAATGAACCACGGTCGGTCATTAGTGGTAGTTCACCAAGATAGACATCTTGCTCTTTAATATCTTTAATATCGCCACCGATGGTTTCACCATCAACACGCTTAGGTGCCGCAACATCTTTGTTAAAGATAATTAAACGCAATTTAACACGCAATGAAGCACCATAAGTCAAGCCACGGACTTTACACTCACGTACATCAAATTCAGGTTCTGCAATACTATAATCGACATATTTCAGTTCTACATAGTTATTATAACTAACAATCGGGAATACCGATCTGAAAGCACCATGCAAGCCCTTGTCTTTTCTCTTCTTGACCGGAATCCCGTCTTGTAAAAAACCACGATACGAATCCAGTTGGATTGCTAGTAAAAATGGTATGTCCAACACTTGTGGACGCTTACCAAAATTCTTACGCATACGTTTTTTATCAGTAAAGCTTAATGCCATCGTCATTCCTCACACCGAAAGGGTTAATTCCAATTCAACACAAATTGTTTATTAATCTGCTTGAAGCTAAGTATTTTTTAGTTTCAAAACTTAAAAATAATTAGCTTCAAACACAACATTACTTACTAGATTTATTATCAATTCCCCGTGAATTAATTCCAAATCCCGAAAGCGACAAATGGCTGACGGTGAAACACCGCCAGCCATTGGCTCTAAAAACACTACATTTTTAGATTAAGGTTTATTACTTCAGCTCAGCTGAAGCACCAACCTCTTTAAGAGTAGCAATTGCCTCATCTCCATCTTCTTTGCTAACGCCTTCTTTAAGCGTTGCAGGTGCAGATTCAACAAGATCTTTTGCTTCTTTAAGACCAAGCCCTGTAATCGCACGAGTTGCTTTGATTACTTTGATCTTACTAGCACCTACTTCAGAAAGGACAATATCAAACTCTGTCTTCTCTTCAGCAGCTGCGCCAGTATCAGCAGCAGCAGGTGCAGCAGCTACAGCGGCAGCTGCAGATACTCCAAACTTCTCTTCCATATCAGAGATCAGTTCAACAACCTCTACTACGGTCATATTTGAAATTGCTTCCAAAATGTCATCTTTTGAAACGGCCATATTAATTCTCCTACAGTCCGAATTTAGTTTTAAGCAGTTGCTTCTTTATCATCACGTATAGCAGCTACAGTACGTACTAGCTTTCCAGGAACTTCGTTCAAAGTTTTAACAAGCTTTTCAACTGGAGCTCTCATCGTTGCCATCAACATTGCAATCGCTTGATCACGTGTTGGCATTTTCGACAAAGTCTCTAATTGTGAAGTTTCTAATAACTCACCACCAAGGGCAATCATTTTCACTTCAAACTTCTCTTGCTCTTTTGCAAAGTCCTTAATAACTCGTGCCGCCGCTCCAGGATCTTCTTGTGAGAAGGCTAGAATCATTGGTCCAGACAAACCCTCAGCCATACACTCAAATTCAGTGTTTGTGAGAGCAATCTTTGCGAGATTATTTTTAACTACTCGTAAATAAACATCATCAGCACGTGCTTTCGCACGTAGCTCAGTCATATCACTTACAGAGATTCCACTATAATCAGCAGCTATAGCGGAATGCGCACTTGCAGCAACCTCAGCAACTTCAGATACAATTTGCTTTTTAGCTTCTAAAGTTAATGCCACGATTAAACTACCTCATGGTTCAGTGGATAAATCCACCGTGAATAAACATCTAGACAAAATATCTAGACGAACCTACGACGCAACACAACCGAAACTGACTCGGGAGCGCGCCATCTACGCAGGACAACAACCATCAAATGATGCTTATTAAGTTTCTCAACTCCTACGGTCTTCGACGACATACAGCCCTGTACATCTATCTTTCAGCTCAATCCTTTGAGCTACAAGACAACTAAGTAATCAATAAATTAAAAACTTAGCCATCATTATTTTTTACCCTAGTGTTGCTACATCAACACCAAGACCAGGCCCCATTGTACTAGAGAATGAGACTTTCTTTAGGTAAATACCTTTTGCAGAAGATGGCTTAGCCTTCTCTAATGCAGCAACCAAAGTATTGATATTTTCTAATAGCTTTGATGAATCAAACTCAACCTTACCAACAGAACAGTGGATAATTCCTGATTTATCAGTACGATACTGAACCTGCCCTGACTTGGCATTATTAACAGCAGTGACAACATCAGGTGTTACTGTGCCAACCTTTGGGTTGGGCATAAGACCACGAGGACCAAGAATCTGTCCAAGCTGACCAACAACACGCATCGCATCAGGTGTTGCAATCACTACATCAAAGTTCAACTCACCTGCTTTTACAGAGGCGGCTAAATCTTCAAAGCCTACAATATCTGCACCTGCTTCTTTGGCTTTTTCTGCATTTTCACCTTGAGTGAATACAGCAACACGAACAGTTTTGCCTGTACCGTTAGGTAATACTGTTGATCCACGTACTACTTGATCAGATTTACGAGGGTCGACACCAAGGTTGATGCTAACATCGATACTTTCAGAAAACTTAGCCGCAGGGAGAGACTTTATTAAGTCTAACGCTTCAACTGCACCATATTTTTTATCAGTATCAACTAGCTCGCTGATCTGTTTTTGTTTTTTAGTTAACTTAGCCATGATTATCCTTCTACCTCAATACCCATACTACGAGCACTACCTGCAATCGTTCTAACAGCAGCATCCATTGTTGCAGCAGTTAAATCAGGTTCTTTAGCAGTAGCAATTTCTTCAAGCTGTGCACGTGTTACCTTGCCCACTTTATTCGTATTAGGTTCACCACTACCTTTTGCAATACCAGCAGCTTTTTTAAGCAAGATGGCAGCAGGTGATGTTTTTGTAATAAAAGTAAAACTTTTATCAGTATAAACGGTAATTACCACAGGAACAGGTATACCCTGCTCTAAGCTTTGTGTTGCAGCATTAAATGCCTTACAAAACTCCATGATGTTAACGCCATGCTGACCTAGTGCAGGACCAACGGGAGGACTTGGGTTAGCCTGATTCGCAGGCACCTGTAATTTGATATATGAAGCGACTTTCTTAGCCATAATACTCTTTACCTTGACGGGTACACACGGCTTACACCTCCCCGTAATTTATAATCTCAGACCTTTTCGACCTGAAAGAAATCTAGCTCAACTGGAGTTGAACGTCCAAAAATCTGCACTGCAACTGACAGCTTACTTTTCTCGTAGTTAATTTCTTCAACCACGGCATTGAAGTCATTGAATGGCCCGTCAACAACGCGCACAATCTCACCCACTTCAAACATAACTTTAGGCTTAGGTGCATCATCACCTGAGACACTACGTAAAATATTGTCGGCTTCTAGTTGTGTAATAGGAGCAGGTCTTTCACTTGTTCCCCCAATAAAGCCAAGAACACGATTGGTATCTTTAACTAAATGCCATGAGTCATCGTTCATTTCCATTTCAACGAGCACATAACCAGGGAAGAATTTCCGCTCACTTTGACGTTTCTTACCGCCACGCATCTCAACCACTTCTTCAACTGGCACAAGAATACTTCCAAAAGACTCCTGCATATCGAAACGTTCAATACGTTCTTGCAAAGTTGCTTGCACTCGTTTCTCATAACCAGCAAAAGCCTGTACTACATACCAACGTTTTGACATGTTAACTCCCTTACCCTAAGAAACTAGCGATTGCCCAATGTAAAATTGAGTCTATAATTAACAAGAAGACAGCAAGAATGCCAACCATCACCATGACAACCAAGGTCGTCTGGATCGTTTCTGCTCGACTGGGCCAAACCATTTTTCGAACTTCTCCTCTTGCACCACTCATAAAATTAAGCAACTGCTTACCTTTAAAGCTGGAAAGGGCGATAGCAATCGCGACACCGATGACTGCAAGCAAGCCTAATACACGATAAAGCAATGACTGCTCTTGGTAATAGTAAAAACCAGCCATTCCAGCTATCACTAATAGGAGTGCAAATACTAATTTAATAGTATCCATGAATGAGTTTTGCGTTTGTGCTGAAATCGTTGCCATTACTATTTAGTCTAATTTGATTATTTAGAAATATAACGATGTACGTTTTGAGAACACCCAAAACGTACAAATAAAATTTTTAAATGAGCACTGGCAGGCCAGGAGGGAGTCGAACCCCCGACCTACGGTTTTGGAAACCGTTGCTCTACCAATTGAGCTACTGGCCTAATGCACATAAACTACTAAAAGAATAAGAAACATCTCTTACTCTAAAGGGGTCGCGATTATAACAGAATCATAAAATAATGCAACCGTTATTTTATCTTAGGTTTACTACCTTTCGTAGAAAATACTACTATTCACCAACAAACTAAAGAAAAACAACTTTCCTAAGATCAAGTGACTAAACTAAATAGCGCTTGACCTAAAAACCAACAAAGACTCAAGACTAAAAAATAGCCTTGAGCCTTTAATTAGCAACAGGTTACTTAGTAACTTTCGCTACAACA
>JAGLEV010000086.1 GCA_023144895.1 Thiotrichaceae bacterium | reverse complement strand
GGGCTTTTTTTTGTGCCTATTATTTATTAATTTTCTGGGTAGTGTGGTTTATATTGAATCAATAATGATTGTTTTTACAGCAAATTACTGCGAAATAATCTAAAATAAAATGACTTTCAATAAAGACATACAAAATTAATGACAATTATCGCTATTATCTCGTTTATTTCCCCCAAGTCCTTTAAATCTTGCTATGGAGTGGTATAGTCGCTCCAAAATTATCATTTTACTTTTGGTACTGATTATGGGTAGTGCAATGTTATCGTTATTAGCAGAGTGGAAAAATCGATTTATCCCTTTCATGGAGTGGATTCATGTTCTAAAGGATAAGTCAGTGATTAAGGCTGATTTAATGGCAGGTCTTACCGTCGCACTTGTCCTAGTACCACAGTCAATGGCCTATGCTGATCTTGCTAAACTGCCTCCTTATGTGGGGCTTTATGCCTCCTTTATTCCCGTTATCATTGCCTCCTTATTTGGCTCTTCTCGTCAGCTCGCAACTGGACCTGTAGCCATGGTATCGTTAATGACAGCTGGAGCTATTGGTATGTTAGGGTTTAGTGACAACCCAGAACAAGCAATGTTCTATGCAGCTTTCTTAGCGATTATGGTAGGTGCTATTCAACTCTCTCTTGGTTTATTTAGGCTAGGTGTTTTAGTTGATTTTTTATCACATCCCGTCATCATTGGATTTACCAATGCAGCCGCACTAATTATTGCTAGCTCACAAATAAGTAAACTTTTTGGCTTAACCATTGAAGGTACATTTGAACATCATTATGAAAAGGTCTGGGCAATAGTACAAGCAATACCAGAGACTCATATAGTGACTCTAGCGATGGGTGCTTTATCTATCTTTATTTTAGTTTATGTTAAAAAAATAAATCCTAGGCTACCGAATGTTTTAATTGCTGTTGTAATTTGTACCTTAATCTCCCACTTTACAGGTTATGCTGCAAAAGGGGGGGCTGTCATTGGATTATTTGATTCTGAACTACCTTCCTTTAGTATTCCACAGATTGATTATGCTCGTATTGGTGAATTAGTAATGATCGCCTTTATGATTGCTTTAATTGGTTTTGTTGAAGCGATTTCAGTTGCTAAAGCAATTGCATCACAAACACGTCAGCGCCTATCGGCTAATCAAGAATTAGTAGGGCAAGGCTTAGCAAACATAGCTGCAGGTTTATTCCAAGCCTACCCTGTTTCAGGCTCGTTCTCACGTTCAGCAGTTAACTTTACAGCAGGTGCTAAAACAGCATTATCAGCGATTGTGACAGGCATATTAGTTGCGATAACTATTCTATTCTTAACCTCTTATTTAAAAAACTTGCCTCAGGCAACATTGGCAGCAGTTATTATTGTTGCAGTCGCTGGATTGATTAAGATTGAGCCGATTAAACATGCATGGAAAGTTCATCGTCACGATGGAATTATTTCAGTGATTGTCTTTATTGCGACATTAGTTGCCGCGCCTCATCTAGAGCAAGGAGTACTAGTTGGTGTTGTATTATCACTGGGTCTATTCCTGTATCGCACCATGAGCCCACGTCTACTTGAAGTGGCACGCCATGAAGATACAACATTACGTGATGCAAAACGCTTTGGTTTAAAAACGAGTGATACAGTATCAGTCATGCGTTATGACGGTGATTTATACTTTGCTAATGCGGGTTATCTTGAAGGTAAATTGCTTAACCTTGTAGCAAGTAAACCTAAGTTGAAAGTTATCGTATTGGATATTGAAGCCGTTGATCAACTGGATTCTTCTGGTGAAGAAATGCTTAAGCAGTTATATGATCGATTACAAACAGTTGGTATTGAGCTTTATTTTGCGCGAGCAAAGAAGCAGATTATTGATGCCTTTATTCGCTCTGGTCTTTATGCACATATTGGTGATAAATACTTTTTTAGACAAAGAACGGATGCCGTAAAAGCTGCCAAAGAAGATCTTGGTGATGCGATCGATATCTCAAGTTATCTTAAGCCAATTCATAATGGTTAAGGTAGGACTAACTAATGGATGTTATTGTATTAAAAGATTCAGCTTTTAGCCCATGGGCTGAGCTTGAGTCCTTTCAAAATCAGTATATGCAGAATCATACTGATTTTGGTGCGACAGCAACCTTTGTTGGAACAATGCGTGACTTTAATGAAGGGGATGATGTGTTAGCAATGGAGCTAGAGCATTATCCACAAATGACGGATGCTAAGCTTCAGTCATTGCAGGATGATATGCATAAACAATGGGGAATTTTGCATAGTTTAATTATTCATCGTATTGGAAAAGTAGAACCTGCTGACCCTATTGTACTTGTTGCTGTGTGGTCAGCACATCGAGCAGCGGCTTTTGATGCTTGTCGCTTTCTAATGGAAACATTGAAAAGTACCGTTCCTTTTTGGAAAAAAGAGTACTTGGTTGATGGGTCTGAACGCTGGGTAGAAAAAAACACACTAGGCTAGGGGTTGGCTTATAATTTTATTAATAGTACTGCCTAAATCCTATTATGATACCTATTTTTATATTTTTAAGATTTCCTTGCAGAGCCTAATTAGGTCTTATCTGCATTTTATGGTTTGAATGATATACCTTTATGATAAATACAATTTTTAGTAGCTTCCTAGGCAATAGCCCTAAGTGGTTCAAGCTTTCTATCCTAATTTTTCTTGCGGTAGCGTACCCTATACAACTAATGGGTATGACGACCCTACTAGGATGGGCATTTATTGCAATGTTCATTATGACATTAGCGATGGCTTTAAAGTGCTATCCGTTACAGTCAGGTGGCTTATTAGCTATAGCCGTTTTATTATTACAGCTGACAACACCAGAAGCTGTTTGGCATGAAATCAAAGAAAATCTTAGCGTCATCATGTTGCTTGTTTTCATGGTTAGCTTTATCTATTTTATGCAGCCATTATTAATTTTTATTTTTGGTAAGATACTGATTAAAGTAAAAAATAAGATTATTCTTTCCTTGTTGTTTTCTTTTGTAGCCGCCTTCTTATCAGCCTTTCTCGATGCCTTAACAGTAACGGCAGTTCTCATTACTGTTTTTGTTGCACTTTATGGTGTCTACGAGAAAGTGCATTCAACAATGGGTATTGATTTTAATCACAATAAAACCTTTGATCGTAAAGAATTGGGAGGAGAGTCACTAGTAAATTTTCGTTCATTCTTACGCTCTTTAGTCATGCACAGTGCAGTTGGAACAGCATTAGGTGGTGTAGCGACAAAAGTAGGGGAGCCACAAAATTTACTGATTGCTGAAAAGCTGGATTGGGACTTCATTGCTTTTATCTCAGCAATGTCACATGTCACCATTCCTGTCTTTATCTCAGGTTTATTTGTTGTTGTTGTTGTTGAGTGGTTTGGTCTATTTGGTTATGGTGGAAAACTAGAACCTCATGTGAGAGAAATATTAAAAGGTTATATCAAAGAAGAGGATGAAAAACGTAGTGCCAAAGATAATTATGCACTCATTGTACAAGCCGTTTGTGCTTTATTACTTATCTTTGGCTTAGCTTTCCACATTATGGAAGTCGGGCTGATTGGTCTTATGTTGTTGGTTGTCGTCACTGCCTTCACAGGAATTACGGAAGAAGCACGTATTGGTCATGCTTTTGAAGAATCTTTGCCCTTTGTCTCTTTACTAGTGATCTTCTTTGTTATTGTGGCGATGATTCATGATCTTCATCTCTTTACTCCTGTTGTGGAGTGGGTGCTTGCCTTGCCAAGAGAGCAACAGCCTGGTGCTTTTTTCTTAGCGAATGGTATATTATCTGCTATTTCAGATAATGTTTTTGTTGCCACGGTTTATATCAATGAAGTAGAAACAGCTTTCAAAGCAGGTAAAATTGATAGAGAGCATTTTGAGGTTTTAGCGGTCGCTATTAATACAGGGACAAACTTACCCAGTGTCGCGACTCCTAATGGGCAGGCTGCCTTCTTATTCTTACTGACTTCGGCTTTAGCACCCGCAATACGGTTGGGTTATATGCGAATGGTATTTATGGCATTGCCGTACACTTTTGTATTAACTATTGTTGGTTATTACTTTCAATAAATAGGCTTGCTTATCTGTTAGTCTCTTTAATAATCCTATTTGCCAATGTTGATTTGAGCTAAAAATAGTATTTTTTGGCTCCTATAAATAAATCAATGACAAGCATGAAAGCTCTTAAAAAATGGGATATTTTTGTTTTTGTAAAGGTATTAATAAGCTAGTGGCTAATACTGAGTAGTGTGATAATAACCAGTCGTTCCTATTAGATTCTAGGAACTGCTGGATAATAACTTATCTCATTTCAAAACTATGAGTGATTTCAGCTGTTTTACCCAGCATAATTGAGGCAGAGCAGTATTTGTCAGCAGATAAGCTGACAGCCTTAGCAACACGTTTATTATCAAGGTCTGTACCACTGACAATAAAGTGTAAATGTATTTTAGTAAAAACTTTAGGCTCAGTATCGGCTCTTTCTGCATCTATTGTGACTTCACAGCCCTCAATCGCTTGGCGTGATTTTTTTAGTATTGAAACCACATCAAATGATGAACAACCACCCATACCTAAAAGCAACATCTCCATAGGACGTACTCCTAGATTACGTCCTCCAGCCTCTGGTGGTCCATCCATAACCACAGAATGCCCGCTAGCAGATTCACCAACAAAGCTCATATTATCTAGCCATTTTACTCGTGTTTTCATGCGGTCACCTGTCATTGTCTAAAATAAATGCAATTATGACGGATCTTCTTTGAAATACAAATGCTAACTTATAATAACCGTTTGACTAGCATTAAGGTAAATATTGGCTAAAATTGTCTATAATATGAAGTGAATTAAATGGGGCGGCTATTTTCTTAATGCTAGTGTGTAATATACTGGCATAATTCTATTGTATTTTTATTTTAATGCCCTATATTTATCATACTTCGTGTGCCTATTGGCCTAATCGAACCTAGAATACTCGCCTATTGGTCTATTTTAGGATAATAATAATTTAGTGAATTTCTTGATTGTAAGCGTGCAATCATAGAAGAGTGATTCATATATTCTGTGCTTATACGCACGATAATGGAGTTAAGCCGCATGTTAGCTAGTGTTGCAAAGAAAATATTCGGAAGTCGCAATGACCGTTTAGTAAAAAAATACTTAAAAGTAGTCGAAAATATCACTGAGTTCGAAGATAAGTTTTCAGCACTGAGTGATGATGAAATAAAGGCTAAAACACAAGAATTTCGTGAACGACTAAAGGCAGGTGAGGAACTAGAGGCTTTATTATCTGAAGCTTTTGCTGTTGTTCGTGAGGCGAGCCAGCGTGTATTAGGTATGCGTCATTACGATGTACAGCATGTTGGTGCGATGGTCTTAAATGATGGCAATATCGCAGAAATGAAAACAGGTGAGGGTAAAACACTGGTTGCAACCTTGGCTGTTTACCTTAATGCCTTACCTAGCAAAGGCGTTCATGTTATTACTGTGAATGATTACCTTGCCCAGCGTGATGCGGAACACCTATCTTCCTTATATGAATTTTTAGGAATGACAACGGGCGTTATTATTAATGGTTTATCTCATGAGGGGCGTGTAGCAGCTTATGCTGCGGATATCACTTATGGTACCAATAATGAATTTGGTTTTGATTACTTGCGTGACAATATGGCATTTACGCCAGCAGAGCGTGTTCAGCGTGATTTGAACTATGCCATTATTGATGAGGTTGACTCAATACTGATTGATGAGGCGAGAACACCACTTATTATTTCTGGCCCCACAGAAGACTCTACAGAGCTATATGGTCTAATCAATAAGATAGTACCTAAATTTACAAAACAAAAGCCTCTTGATGAACCCGATGAATTTGGTGAAGGGGATTATAGTGTTGATGAAAAAGGTAAACAGGTCAATTTAAGTGAAGAAGGCATGGAGAATGCTGAGACTTATTTAATGGAAGCAGGCATTATTCCTGAAGGTACTAGCCTTTACGATACTGATAATGTGATTGCCTTACATCACTTAAATGCAGCAATGCGCGCGCATATTATTTTTGAATCCAATGTTGATTACATCGTTGCTGATCAGGAAGTTATCATTGTTGATGAGTTTACTGGTCGTACCATGCCAGGAAGACGTTGGTCAGAAGGCTTACATCAAGCGGTTGAAGCCAAAGAAGGTGTGCCAATTCAAGCAGAGAACCAAACACTGGCTTCTATTACCTTCCAGAACTATTTTAGGTTGTATGGCAAACTCTCTGGAATGACGGGAACAGCAGATACAGAGGCTTATGAGTTACAAGAAATCTATGGTCTAGAAGTTGTTGTTATTCCTACGCATCGTCCGATGATTCGTAAAGATGAAAATGACCTGATTTACATGAGCATTGCTGAAAAATTTGATGCCATTGTTGAAAATATTAATGATGCGGTGAAAAAGGGACAGCCTGTGCTGGTGGGTACAGCTTCTATTGAAACGTCAGAATTACTTTCTTCACTATTAATTAAAGCTAAAATTAAACATGAAGTGCTTAATGCTAAGCAGCATGAACGTGAAGCACATATTGTCGAGAATGCTGGTCGTACTGGAGCGATTACTATTGCGACTAATATGGCGGGTCGTGGTACTGATATTGTTCTAGGTGGAAACTTAGGGGCAGAGATTAAAGCATTAGGTAATAAGGTAAACCCTAATAAAGTAAAAGCGGTGACTGCTGACTGGCAGAAGCGACATGATGAGGTTATTGCTGCTGGAGGGCTACATATCGTTGGTACAGAGCGACATGAATCTCGTCGAATTGACAACCAGCTTAGAGGGCGTTCAGGTCGTCAGGGTGATCCAGGGTCTTCTCGTTTCTTCTTGTCATTAGAAGATAACTTAATGAGAATCTTTGCATCTGATCGTGTTAAAGCCATGATGAAAAGATTGGGAATGGAAAAAGGGCAGGCGATTGAAGCAGGTTTAGTGAACCGCTCTATCGAAAATGCACAACGTAAGGTTGAGGCACATAACTTTGATATTCGTAAGCATTTATTAGAATATGATGATGTTGCTAATGATCAGCGAAAAGTGATTTATGAACAACGTTCTGAACTGCTTGAAGATGATGATAATCAAGAAATGATTCAGATGATTCGGGTTGATGTAGTGAATGATATGATCAGTCTCTATGTTCCCCCTAATAGTATGGATGAGCAGTGGGATATTCCTACACTGACAACGACGCTAAAAGAAAAACTGGGTATCCACTTGGATCTTCAGAAATTATTGGATACGAATGAAGAGTGGCATGAAGATGATCTTCGTGAACATATATTAGAAGAATCTCGTATTATTTTAGAGCGTAATGAAGAGTTAATTAGTTCTGAAAAAATGCGTGAATTGGAAGGCAATATTATGTTGCATTTCTTAGATCAGCATTGGAAAGAACATTTAGCCATGATGGATCACCTGCGTCAAAGTGTGAGTTTGCGTGGTTATGCACAGAAAAATCCAAAGCAGGAATATAAGCGTGAAAGCTTTGAAATGTTCCAAGTCTTGTTGGATAAAATCAAAGAAGATGTGATTGGATTTTTATTACGTTTGGAAATTCAACAACCTGATGAACTAGAACAGTATGCTGAACATCAAGACCAAGAAATGGAGTTTAATCATGGTGGGGAATTAGAACTCAATCCTCAAATGGTTGAAAGTTTCTCAAAAGAAAGTAATGAAGATATTGAAACTTATGCTCGTGAAGGTGAGAAAGTCGGTAGAAATCAACCTTGCCCATGTGGTTCGGGTAAAAAGTATAAACAGTGTCATGGTCGTTTGAGCTAATACTTTATTAGTAGACGCTTTATTAGGTTGGGCTTTCTGCCCAGCCCGTCGGGTTAATGGGCTTGTAGAGTAGTATGGTTGTTTTTTAACACTTTATTTTTAGACATTCTCTAGGTAGACTGTATAAACTGAGTGTATCAAGGGAAAGATCCACAGGGAGATCAGATAAGATTATTACCAGCGTTGAATTTATAATCATTGTACTTAAAAATGCTTATTGATATTAGTAAAGCAAATGGTATATTCGCTAATTTTACCTTGTTCTTACAAAAAATCACTCTGATGTAATAAATTTTTATAAAAGTATTCGCAAGTATTATAATTATTTTTTGTTTCTTATGTAGTGTTCAGTATCAGTTAAATAACAGTCACTTATAATGTCTTTGGTGGCTTGTATACTATCTATAAAAATAATGTAATCACTCAACAGTGCTCTTCTGTTTGAGGTCGTAACAGTACTTGCCTAAAAATTATTCAAGAGCTTCCCAAAGGGGCAACTATGCAAGCTCAACGCACACTAAAAAGTAGCATTAGAACTACTGGAATAGGCTTACATTCAGGTAAAAAAGTCGAACTCATTTTAACACCAGCACCCGCAGACACAGGAATTATTTTCGTTCGATCGGACCTTGCTGGCTCACCTTCTGTTAAAGCAACTCCCACCAATGTTGGTGATGCGGTATTAAATACAACACTGATTAATAGTGATGGTGTAAAAGTATCGACAATAGAACATCTTATGTCTGCTTTAGCAGGGATGGGGGTTGATAATTTATTTGTTAGTTTGACGGCTGAAGAAGTACCCATTATGGATGGTAGTGCTTCTCCATTTCTTTATCTTATTCAGTCTGCAGGCATTGAAGAACAAAACTCTTATAAAAAGTTTATTAAAATTAAACGTAAAATAGAAGTGCGTAAAGGTGATATTTATGCCTTTTTAGAGCCTTCTGATGGGTTCAAGGTAGCATTTGAGATTGATTTTCAACATCCTGCGGTGATCGATACTCAGCAAGTGATGGAAGTTGATTTATCACAAGAGTCTTATAGTTCAACGATTGCAAGAGCAAGAACCTTTGGTTTTATGAAAGACGTTGAAATGATGCGTTCAAAAAATTTAGGGCTGGGTGGTAACTTAGGTAATGCTGTCGTTTTGGATGACTATCGAGTCTTAAATGATAATCTTCGCTATGATGATGAATTTGTTACTCATAAAATACTTGATGCTGTGGGTGATTTGTACACCTTGGGGCATGGTATTATGGGACGATTCTATGGCTATAAGTCGGGTCATGCTGTCAATAATTTATTAGTCAGGCAAGTACTTAGAGAGCAAGATGCATGGGAGTTAGTCTCAGCAGAAACACAAAAAGAACCACCGATTAGTTATCAAACCGCTCTTGTTTTTAACTAAGTATTCGTTTTAGTATTAGCAATACTTAGTAAACTTTCTCTTAAACCCTTGTCTTCAATCGTATTGGCGATAAGGGTAATACTCTGTGCAGCTACTGCTGAAATAGGTAAGGGTTTATTTTCCACAGGTGCTCTTGCTTGACTAAGGTGACTTAGCTTAACTTTAATCGTACGAATGATTAAACAGCTATTATTATTAACATATTTTATTATATTGCTACTACCCATACGAATTTTAGTCGCAAGTATTGAATCACTAGTAATAATATGTAAACAATGACCCTCTTGAGTAACCCAGATGCTATGAGTTTTAGGGGATAGACTCAGTGCATTAAATACAATATCTGTCAGACCATCAAGGCGATTCATTTTTCTGACTAAGTTTTTATCCATTAAGCTATACAGATTTTTCATCGCTTGATTTATGCCCTATTCTATTGAGTTTATTAGAAAGATTATAAGCATTCACTATGTTAATACCAAGGTATTTTATCTATTTTTATTCGCTATAGATCGAATAATAGGGTTTTATTTTTTCAATAGATTTTTAGTGATGATCCTGAGATAGCTTAAGTGCCACGACAGCGACTAGTATCATTCTATTCGGCATGAGTACCTTCATAAAGAGCCGACTATATTGACAGGGTTATCACTATTTTTTATTAAAACCTCTTGAATAAAGTTATTTATAACAACCTGTTTTAAAAGGGTATTAGTCTTTGTCGAATGCTTTTTAATCATTATGGTAGACGCGAGTGGATTCGAACCACCGACCCCCACCATGTCAAGGTGGTACTCTAACCAACTGAGCTACGCGTCTACAGAAGTATCGCAAGAGAATATTGCTTTATTTTTGTAGTGAGTGAATGGTAGCGATATTTTATGTTGAAGGCAATAGGTACTCACTATTTTTCTATCGATTTATCGAGAGATTCTCTTTGCTTATAAATAATAAAAATACCTCATATCAATTTTTTATATTATCAAGTCGTTGTTATTCCCTAGTAATAAGGATGTAATTGGGAAGAATTAAACATGGGACAGTCTGTGTAAAATATAACTTTATTTATTTTCTTGTAACGATAAAGTATTAATTTATATGAAATAATAAGTGCTTGATAAATAAAATGAATACCTGTCGGTATCCGCTTAAACTATAGCCATAGCTACTGCTTTATAAATAAAGTAATTATATTTCAATGTTTTAAGTGATTTTGTTAAGTATGAAACACGTGATTTTATAGAAGTATAAGAAAACACTTATAGTTATATCCTATTGATTTTAATGTATTTAAGTAGTCTTGTTGGTATGGCAATACCGTTGCTTTATCTTATTTAATTTAAATAATTATGGAATTAATAGATTGAGGGTTATAGTAATTCACAGTCTATGGCAATACACTCTTGTAAACTCCTGTATGGAACATAATCAACACATTCCACTCAGACTTAAGATAAAAGAGTAAAAGCTAAATAAACCGTAGAGTGAGGAATTATTTAATGAGAAAAAAAATCCCAATAGCTAACCAACACTCTTGTTTGGGGTGCGATGCCAGAGAATTTGCTTGGTTTGAAAAGGGTACAGATAAACAGTTACTAGAACGACAAGAGCATAGAACCTCTCAAGTTATACTGGAGGCAAATGATTATTTATTTATGGAAGGCGATCCTTATCAAGGTGCTTATACACTAAAAGAAGGCTGGATGGTTTGTTTTAAGCAGCTTAAAGATGGTCGCAGACAAATTATACATGTTGCTTTACCAGGTGATTTTATTGGTTATATCCCAGAGAAAGGGAATACCATTGATTATTCTTGTACCGCCTTAACCGATTGTCGCTTGTGTTATTTTTCTGCACCTGATCTTAATAAATTATTACTTAAAGATGTTCAGCTTATACATCGTTTGATCCAAATTCAAAATAGTCAGAATCAAGCTTGTCGTACCGCATTATCGTATGTAGGGCAGTCACAAGCAAAACATAAAGTGGCTTATTTTTTATTAGAAATCATCAAGCGCCTTACAGAACGTGGTGTTGATACGAGTAAGCCGATTATCTTTCCCTTATCACGTATTGATATTGCTGATGCCGTTGGAATTACCCCTGTACATTTAGGGCGAGTGAGTGTTGAGCTAAGTAATGAAAATATTGTTGTTTGCCGACATGGCTTTCTTAATGTGGTTGATATTGCAGGTCTAGAGGCTTTAGTTTAGTTTTTTACGTTCTTTAGGAATGAGGAATTGATAACCTCATTCCTTAGTTTATAAAGCTATAAAGCCTCATCCACAATAGTCTGTAGTAATGCCGTTATTTTCTCCTCAACCTTCACACCATCACCCTTAAGCGATACATGACGGAAGCTTAAATAGGTTTTAGAAGGGTCTTCAGTCAGTTGATAAATTGTTACCGTAAATGGACACATTGATATATTGCTAGGATCTACTTGAGCCATTAAATGCGATATCTTTGAACTACAAAACTCTACGCCTTCAGCAACCTTATAAATAGGCTTAAACCCTAAGTCTTTTCCCGTACGATTTAGCATTTCACTAATGTGCAAAGTGCCACTAACAATTAAACCTTGATCCGCAATGGCCATTTCAATTGTTTCTTTTACACTGTTAAAATCATCATCATCTGTACTTTGGGTGTAAGTGATGGGTGTCGCTTTTTCGGTAGTCGGTGTTGCTGTTATTTTAAGTGTTCCATCTTTTCCTGAAGCATTAAGACTGATAGTCAATAATAGAGGCAAGAGAAGTAGGCTGAATGTGTTTCTCATAATATGGGTTTCCAGTGAGTTGGAGATGATAGGAATCGCTTGAATTTAGAATACTATATTAAAGAACCTATCTGAAATAACCTAAGGTGTTTTCAGGTTAAAACTATTAACCCTAAGTCATTAAATCTCAGATGAATTTAAATATTCATATTTCTGCTCTTGAAAAATTCAAATTTCCCCTTATTTATTTGCACACCTAATGACTGATTAAAAATGAAGTCTATCGATATATATAGAGGTTTTCCTTAATGAGCAATAACTCCAAAGAACAAGAATCTGTTGATCCACAAGCATCTTCTGAGGTAGCCGATCAAGTGGAGGCAATCATCGAAGCGGTAGACGGTTTTGAAACAAAAAAGCCTGAAACGATTGATGCAGATCCAGCCAATGAATTACAAGAACAGTTGGCAAGAGCACAAGCGAAAGCGGATGAAAACTGGGATAAATATGTACGTCTGCAAGCAGAGCTAGATAATGTGCGTCGTCGTAATGTAAAGCAACTTGAAGATGCACATAAGTTTGGTGCTAGAAGCTTTGCTGAGAGCATGTTGCCAGTCATCGATAGCATAGAAATGGGCTTGACGGCAGAAGGCGATCTTGATGCAGTCCGTGAAGGTATGGCACTAACATTAAAAGTTTTCCAAGATGCAATGAATAAAAATCAAGTAAAAACGGTCAACCCAGAAGGTGAGGTGTTTAACCCAGAATTGCATCAAGCTGTATCGATGTTTGCGAGCGAAGAGCACGAGAATAATACCGTTGTTTCTATCATGCAAAAAGGCTATACCTTAAATGGTCGCTTGATTCGTCCAGCAATGGTTGTGGTTTGTAAAAAGTAGGAAAAAGAATCTAGATTACTGCTTGAAAAAAAATTAATAACCCTTACTTATTGGGTAACTTAAAGAATATAGAGAATACGGAGAAAACAATGGGACATATTATAGGCATTGATTTAGGAACCACTAATTCATGTGTAGCAGTAATGGAAGGTGGTAGCCCAAAAGTTATTGAAAATGCAGAGGGTGATCGCACGACACCATCGATTGTTGCCTATGGTGATGAAATCTTAGTGGGTCAGCCTGCAAAGCGTCAAGCGGTTACCAACCCTGAAAATACAATTTATGCAGTAAAGCGTCTTATTGGTCGTCAATACGATGGAGAGGCAGTGCAAAAAGATATTAAGCTTGTGCCTTATAAAATTGTTAAAGCGGATAATGGTGATGCATGGGTTGAAGCTAATGGTGAGAAAATGGCACCACCAGAAGTTTCTGCACAGATTCTTAAAAAGATGAAAAAAGATGCTGAAGCTTATCTTGGTGAAGAGGTAACAGAAGCGGTTATTACCGTGCCTGCATACTTTAATGACTCACAGCGTCAAGCAACAAAAGATGCGGGTAAGATTGCAGGTTTAGATGTTAAGCGTATTATCAATGAGCCAACTGCCGCTGCACTTGCGTTTGGTATGGACAAAGCCGACAAAGGCGACTCAACCATCGTTGTGTATGACTTGGGTGGTGGTACTTTTGACGTATCAGTGATTGAGATTGCTGAGGTTGATGGTGAATATACGTTTGAAGTATTAGCGACTAATGGTGACACATTCCTTGGTGGTGAAGACTTTGATATGGCATTGATTAACTATCTTGCTGATGAGTTTAAGAAAGAAAATGGCGTTGACTTACATAACGATCCTTTAGCACTACAGCGTCTTAAAGAAGCGGCTGAAAAAGCGAAAATTGAACTTTCATCCACACAGCAAACAGAAATTAACCTACCGTATGTGACAGCAGATGCATCAGGACCTAAGCACTTAAATATTAAAGTCACTCGCGCTAAGCTTGAGTCTTTGGTTGAAGGTCTTGTCCAACGTACAATGGGGCCTTGTAAGATTGCAATGTCTGATGCAGGTTTAAGCAACTCAGAGATTAATGACATCATCCTTGTGGGTGGTCAGAGTCGTATGCCGAAAGTACAGGAAGTGGTTCGAGACTTCTTTGACAAAGAGCCACGTAAAGATGTAAACCCTGATGAAGCAGTTGCTCTTGGTGCGGCGATTCAAGGGGGTGTCTTAGGTGGATCAGTTAAGGATATTCTTCTTCTTGATGTCACACCTTTATCACTCGGTATCGAAACAATGGGCGGTGTAATGACTAAGCTTATTGATAAAAATACAACGATACCAACACACGCTGCACAGGTATTTTCAACAGCAGAAGACAATCAAACCGCAGTAACCGTTCACGTATTACAAGGTGAGCGTGAAATGGCGACAGGCAATAAGTCATTAGGTCAGTTTGATCTAAAAGACATCCCAGCAGCACCTCGTGGAACACCTCAAGTTGAAGTGTCATTTGATCTTGATGCTAATGGTATTTTGAACGTATCGGCGAAAGATAAAGCAACGGGTAAAGAGCAATCGATTGAAATTAAAGCATCTAGTGGCTTGTCAGATGACGAAGTTGAGAAGATGGTAAAAGATGCTGAAGCACATGCAGAAGATGATAAGAAAATGCGTGAGCTAGTGGATGCACGTAATCAGGCTGATGGACTTATTCATAGTGTTGAAAAGTCATTGAAAGATTTAGGTGATAAAGTCCCTGAAGATGAGAAGACGAAAGTAACGGCATTAATTAAAGAAGTCAAAGGTGCCGTTGCTAGTGATGATAAAGAACGTATCGATACCACATCACAAGCACTAGCAGAAGCCAGTGGTGCATTAGCTCAAATGGCAGCAGCGGCGGAAGGCGCTCCTGAAGATGGTGCTCCAGAGCCATCTGCTAACAGCAAAGATGATGATATTGTTGATGCTGAGTTTGAAGAAGTTAAAGACGATAAAGACGATAAAAAAAGTAAGAAGGTTTAAGTCTAGCGACTACATTCGCAAATGAAAACCATAGGCATGGGGCTATCTCTCTCGTAGGGATTAGCCCCTTGCCTTTTTTCGTTTGGCTTAACAACTGTTTAGGAAAATACCATGTCAAAAGCTGATTACTATGAAACCCTTGGGATACAGAAAAATGCTAGTAAGGCTGAGCTAAAAAAAGCTTACCGCCGTTTGGCAATGAAGTTGCATCCTGATAGAAACCCTGATGATAAATCTGCTGAAAAGAAATTCAAAAATATTCAAAAGGCGTATGACGTTCTTAGTGATGAGAAAAAACGAGCAGCTTATGATCAGTTTGGTCATGAAGGTGTCGATGGTTCAGCAGGATTTGGTGGTGGAGCAGGTGGTGGTTTTGGTGGAGGTGGGGGAGGCTTTGGTGATATCTTTGATGATATCTTTGGAGGTCGTCGTCAAGGTGGTGGAGGAAGTCGTGTGCATCGTGGCAGTGACTTACAATACAATCTATCACTCACCTTAGAAGAAGCTGTTTTTGGTACCAGTGTTGATGTCCGTATTCCTGCCATGAATAAATGTTCACCTTGTGGTGGAAGCGGTGCTAGATCAGGATCACATCCAGAGAGTTGTTCAACCTGTCATGGGCAAGGTCAAGTGCGTATGCAGCAAGGCTTTTTCTCAGTTGAACAACCTTGTCCACAATGTCATGGTACAGGCAAAATGATTAAAGACCCTTGTCATGAATGTCATGGTCAAGGGCGTGTTAAGAAGAGTAAAACTTTATCAGTAAAGATCCCTGCAGGAGTGGATACGGGAGATCGTATTCGTTTATCAGGTGAAGGTGAAGCGGGTGCAAATGGTGGTGTTTCAGGTGATTTGTATGTTGAAGTCAAGATTAAAGCACATAATTTATTTACCCGTGATGGTAATGATCTACATTGTGAAGTGCCTATTAGTTTTACTACCGCCGCATTGGGTGGTGAAATACAAATTCCTACTCTTAAAGGCAAGGTTAAGTTAAAAGTTCCTGCTGAATCGCAAACGGGTAAAACATTCCGTCTTCCAGGCAAGGGTGTGAAATCAGTGCGTACAGCTTCTATTGGACATTTGTATTGTCATGCGACCGTAGAAACTCCAGTGAATCTAACAAAAGAACAAAAAGATTTATTAGAGCAACTTGAAAAGACCATGGCTAAAGGCGGTAATCGCCATAATCCTAGGGAGCATAGCTGGACTGATAAGGGTAAGACCTTTTTCGAAGATATAAAAGGCTGGTTTGATACCGATAGTAAGTAGGCTTTATATTAAAGGATGAACAGTATGATTAAGATAGCTATTGTTGGTGCTGCTGGACGCATGGGTAAAACCTTGGTTGAAGCCTGTCATGAAACAGATGGGGTTGAGTTAAGTGTTGCTACAGAATATCCACAAAGTACTTTAATAGGGGCTGATGCGGGAGAACTTGCAGGTGTTGGTCTTTGTGAGGTGGTTATTGCTCCTGATTTAGCCAGTGCTGAGAAGGATTTTGATATCTTAATTGATTTTACGGGACCAGTACCTTGCTTAGCACATTTAGCATGGTGCCAGCAGAATCATAAGAAAATAATTATTGGTACAACAGGCTTTAGTGGCGAGCAAAAAGCTTTAATCACGAAGGCATCAGAATCAATCGGTATCGTTTTTGCTCCCAATATGAGTGTTGGGGTTAACCTCACCTTGAAATTACTTGAAATGGCAGCGCGAGTACTGGGTGATGAAGTTGATATTGAAGTCGTTGAAGCTCATCACCGTCATAAAGTCGATGCTCCTTCAGGGACTGCTTTGCGTATGGGTGAGGTCATTGCTGATACATTAGGTCGTGACCTAAAAGCCTGTGCCGTTTATGGTCGTGAAGGAATTACTGAAGAGCGTGATCGTAAAACTATTGGCTTTGCAACCATCAGAGCAGGGGATATTGTGGGCGATCATACTGTAATGTTTGCTGGTATTGGTGAGCGTGTAGAAATTACTCATAAAGCCAGTAGCAGAATGACTTTTGCTAAAGGCGCAATGCGTGCAGCCACTTGGCTTAATGATCAACCTAGTGGTTTGTATGATATGTCGGATGTGCTCGGGCTATAGGGTGAGTGCATCAAGCCATTTTTTATTCCTTTAACTGCCAAATAAAAATAAGCAAAATAACAGCAATGGCAAGTAATATTGCCTGTAATACAGCACTTCCTTGTAAAAAAGCAATCGAGATTGAAAAGCTGACTAATAGAAGTAACGAGGCTCGATATTTAATGCGACGAGGCACTGTTTTACTCTCATCCCATTGTTTTAAACTACTCCCAAAGTAGCGATTATTTAATAGCATTTGGTGAAATAAAGGAGAGCTATTAGCAAATAAAGTGAGTGCTACTATGAGAAAGGGAGTGGTGGGTAAAATGGGCAATACAACACCAATAGCACCCAGTAAAATAAAAAACCAGCCAAGGGCAATTAACAGATTTTTTTTAATAATTACCTCATGGCGCTTGCCAGTCCTTCCATATTAATGTTTTGATTCGTTGACAATAAGCAACGAGATTCGCTTTACTTTTTGCATGGTTTTGTAGTGTATTAGTATGAGGCTGATCAATAATATTAGCAAGAAAGGCATAGATTGACATATCGACAGTATGAATTTTATGATCTAAAAAATAAGGTTTATCATCAAGTAAGTGAGAAAGCACATTGATTAGCTCAAGCCCAGCGGCATAACTCGTCGCAGTATTGTCGGGCTTCATGCCACGTTGAGACATCTGTTTGAGCAGCATACGACGTATAAGCCATGGTAGGAATTTTCCTTTTATGCCTGCCATGTGTTGCTTTAAGTCTGGTAGAAATACAGCCCAGCCTTGCGGGTCTCCCCAACGCATATAGGTAATTTGCCAATAAAGCTCTTCTTCAACTTTATGACGAATGAGGTAGGCTATTGCCTTTTGTTCATTGCTTAAATCAGCATCCATCGCCTCTGTCTGTAATGCTTCAAAGTGGCTAATGATTTGTTCAGAATCGCTAATCGTCACACCATCATCTGTGATTACAAAAGGAATTTGCTTGCTGGGGGATTGTCGAGGATTGCTAGCAACCGCTTCAAAGCTTATCTTTCGATAACGTAGATAAGTCTCCGCTTTCATGCAAAATGGACTGGCATTAGGCAGCCCCCAAAAGGGACGAAATTGATAAAGTTTAGTCATAAACTAAACTTTATTATCAATTTCTCTATGACACATTAATAATAATCAATTAAGACTTCAGCATATGATGTTTTGAAAGATTTGATAGCTCTTCATCAGGGTCAGTTTCAATCAAACCAATAGAGCGAATGGCTTTTTTATACAATGTCATAAAGTCAGGTGTCAGTACTTGTTGAATATAATCCATGACCCATTTACGGTCACGAGGACCTAGTGTTTCAGCAATATGACCTGCAAATAGACGACTCATATTAAAATTAGGCTCAATTTTTTCATCATTCCATGAAGTTTCTGCATAATCTGCCATGCGTTCATTGAGCTTAGTAATAAAAGGAGAACGGTAGTCACCAGGCCCATCAAAATCACGGGCATTATCTTGAATATGATCAGCAATTTTCTTTGCGTACATTGTAATGAGGTGTGCCCGATCGTCATCATCAACTGTGTGATAAACCATTCGATCAAGACTATGAATCATCAATGCCATGACTTCTTCCATAATGGCAATACGTTGCATTTGGGTATCGGTTTGGAAGTTCTCATTTTCAATTTCGAGTAATACCTGCATACCAATTTTCCACGCATTAAAAGCAAGTACACCCACTGAATCCTCAACAGAGACTTCTCGTTCTTCCTTGCTCCACTTGGTTTTGATTCGTATACGCACCGTAATTTCTCCTGTCTGTAATATCAGTAATATGGCATTATACGGTGCAGGTTAATAATAGCGAATAATAACTCTTTAGATAGGTGATCTCAGCATCTATACAAAAAATAAATTGATTAGACCTGAGTTAATGGATCTACTTAAACCTTTGGAATAAGAAGAGATTATTCAAATGGATAAAGAAATTCAACAATTAAGCAAGGTGATTCAAACGAATTGCCATATTGCTGATGCACGTCATGCGACTGACTATACCTTGTGTGTTTATTTGTTAAAAATGCGTGAGATGTGTCGCTGGGAACAGGGGCAGAGCTTTAATGTGGCTTTGTCGATTGATGATGTGGGTGATTGGTTGACTGAACGAGAAGGGCTTTGGGATGATCTTGAAGAGCAAGATTATCAATCTTACTCTCTTAAGGGGCAGGTCTATAAGCCTTTTGATCATGCTGAATTAACTAAAATACTGAATAAAAAAGGTTTAGTCTATAACGCAGGCTTAGGTATTCGTTGCCGTCCACACTTTTTTTTAGCAGAACTATTATCAACTGAGCAAGAGGGGGAATTGACAATTTATATTGCAGGCAAAGAATATGCTCGTGATATGGTCGCGCCTCCCGCAATGGCACAGGGCAATACTATTTTTATTCGTCGTGAGTCCATTCGACGCATGTTATGGGAGAAAGTTGAAGAATGGCGCATGTCGGGTTTGGATAACCCCATCGGTCGAGCAGCAGTATATTATAATTTTGATACCGATGTTGAATCGGCATTGGATGTTATGGCGGATATTGAAATTAAGACAATCATTGCTCATGAAAAAGGTGAGTTAGCGGTTGGAAAATTACTGGGTAGCGAATGGCTGGATATGTTGAATGCCTTACCTCATGGTCATGCTGAGTTTATGTTGCGAGCAGTGCGTGATCATTTGGCTGATGCACTGGTGACTTTGCCCTTGTTATTAAGTGAGGCTAATCCTGCTTGTTTACATTTTTATTTTGGCAATATGACCGATTTGCGTAAAAAAATGGCGGCTGATTTATATCATGGCTATGAACAATGGCATAAAAAGGGCAGTCTTGATCACTTGCAACAAGTGTTCGCTTTGCAGTACGATTATTGGCTAGTCCTTGCTGAGCAATGTTTAGTTATCTTTAATGAGTCAAAAAATGATAATTCAATGGGGTCAGCAATAGAATCTTTGATTATAGAGAAAACAAGTTATGAGCCTGCGTGAAATTAAAAAGGGGAGTTTTATTTTTGAGAAACCCAATGCACTGCCTGATTTTTTATGTCGCGATATGATTGAGCGCTTTGAGGCGAATGCTACAGATCAAAATTATGGTCATGTTGGGTCAGGAATGGCTGAGAATACTCAGCTCAAAAAGACCACTGATATTTATATTAGTAATAAAGAGCATTGGAAGGATGTCGATAATAACCTCTTTCGTTCTTTTGCTCTGGCATTAAAAGAGTTTCAAGCACTTTATCCTTATTTTGGTGATATTAGCCGTTTTCAGGATATGGGTTATAATTTACAGCGTTATCAAGAAGGCGAGTATTATCATTGGCATGTGGATAGTGATAGTTCTGGCTTGGCATCACGTCAGCTAGTTGCCTTGTGGTATTTGAACGATGTGGATGCTAGTGGGGGAGAAACAGAATTTATGCATCAGGGTGCAAAAGTTACCCCACAGGAAGGAAAGCTGGTTTTGTTTCCTCCCTTTTGGACACATGAGCATCGTGCATGTACGATCCAAAAAGGAGTTAAGTATATTGCGACCACTTGGCTTACCTTTCGCTCTTAATACAAGGGAAAAAGAGTAAGCCAAAGAGTAGCAATAAATAGGGTGGTAATACACCTCCAGCACCACCAGCTTCTTCTTCTCCATTGCTCTTAGTATCATTCATGTTATTTTGAGTATTTACCGTATTACTCGTGGCTGCTTGAGGAATATTTTTTGGCTGATAGGAAAGAGCATAGAAAATATTATCACTGCATTTTATTTTAACCACTGAGTTGGAATGATAAGATTGGTTGAGTGTGATACGGGCACTTCCGTTATTCGTTATATTATTCGCTAGGGTTTTAAAAATAGGCTGACTACGTGACTCAGTAAGGCTAATATCAATCGTTGAACAGTTGATTGGGCTGAGGTCAGTATCAGCAACCTCCCATGTAATATCTAAATCATTACCTGCTTGATAGTTGGTTGAAACTGTTTTTATTTTAAAAGCGGCTCCCGTATCACTAATATTTAATTTGATATGATCGATGAGTGAACCGCCGTATTTTAAATTAGCAATAAAGCGAAAATTCATTTCTCTTTGCTTTTTAGGTAGCTGCTCTGCCAAGGTTGTTTTTCCTGCAAGGAATCGAGTGATTTTCGGGAAAGATTGAGTGGTTGATTGTTGTGGAAGGAAGCTTCTAAAGAGCGCATTATTACCCATATCGCTTCCTAGTGTAGTGACCGTACTATTGGTATCAAGTTGTTGCCAATTATAGCTAGTAAAATCATTTTTTGAGCTAATCTCTGCTTTGAGTTCAAAGGCAGTATTGATTGGAATGGTATAATCATAACCTGCATCAATCACCGCTGTATTGGCATTTTTATGACTGATGTCGATGCCACAAGTACTGATTTTTTGTTTGAATTGTCTTATTTGTTCAATAGAGCCAATGTGAAACATTTTATCAGAATGTGATTGTAAGTTGTCACTACCACAAAGACCCGCATAAGACATAATGCTAGCACCACTGCCAGGCTCGTAAGCCGAACCCGCTGTAAAAGCATCATTAGTACAGAGACCTTTATTGCTGCTAAAAGTATGAGTTGCTCCAAATTGATGCCCCATTTCATGAGCCACATATTCTGTCGCAAAGTTTTCTAAACTTAATTTATTTTTACCTGAAACAGCCGTTGCTTTTGAGCCATTTTTACAGCTTGATTGCACATGGGCAACTCCGCCACCCCGTGCCACAAAAAGATGACCAATATCATAGTTTTCAGCACCAATCACATCATCAATGACCTCTTGGTTTTTGTAAGCCATATCGCTCAGTTCACCAGAGTAGGGGTCATTATTGGCTCGATCAAATATAATCTTATCGTTATCTTTAATCAGTGTGAGCTGTATACCCAAATCACGTTCAAATACGGCATTAACACTATTGATAATGTGTGCAATGTCAGCTAATGCACTGGATACTGTGCCACCTTGAGCAGCAACAAAGCCCGAATTTGCCGCAATAGCAACACGATACTGTGTTAATGAAGTGCTGCCCTTCTGCTTCTGTGCTAAATGATAAAATGTTTCTTCAATGGCTTGGGGCAGTTGGTCATTGCTGCGCTTGTGTTGAAGCTTTCCAGAAACTTCATTGCTCCATTCACTAATATATTGCTGATTATTGATATTGTCTTTATTGATGGGAGTAATTGAAATTTTGCGAGCTTCTTTGGAGTGAAATATTGCAAGTAGCCCTCGTGTTGAAAGGCTTAGCCGTCCTATCACACCCGTATTTCCTTTTTGTTTGATTTTATATGTCTGTATTTCTGGATATTTTTGAGCAAGCAAAGGGGCTAGGATATGAGTTTCTTCTACTAAGAAGGTGATAAATTCACCATTAGGAAGAGGGAGTTGAATCGTGGGTAATGTATCAGACTCTTTCGCCGATAATTCAGGTGCTGAGTCTAAGCTATTTTTCAATTGGATGATATCTAATGTAAATAAGGTCTTATTGGCTGGATTAGCCTGTAGGGGGAGGTTGAAACAAAACAAAATCAATAAAAATATAAGTCTGAACATCATAATAAACCCATGCTGAAATAATGGGTGTATTGTGTATTTTTATGCCACCACAACGAGAATAGGGCAAGGATTAAGCGTTATGATACTCAGATTGAACTGGCTAAATTCCACTAGTGTATTATTTATGACCACTTAAATAAAAGCAGGGTCATTCGGTTGATTAGTGGTAATTATTGTTTTAAAATAAAGGCTTGAGTCTGTTGAAAATAATATTTATTGCTATCGTGTTAATGAACGTGACATGTGTTGAAAATCTCTAATCGACAGTGTTCCTGCTGCTTGTTTTAATTTCAGTGTATTTAAGAGGAATTCATAACGTGCTGTCGTGTAATCACGTTTAGCACGATAGGTTTCACGCAGAGAGAGCAATACATCAACCGCTGTTCGCGTGCCCACTTCAAAGCCAACTTTTGTCGCCTTAGCTGCAGTTTCTGTTGAGTGGTGAGCCTGTTTTAATGCCTTAGCTTGAGCTATTCCAGAATTTACAGTGAGGTAGGCAGAACGCACTTGTTGGACAACTTGACGCTTCTTTGCTTCTAAATTTAAGCGGGCTTGACGTAGTGATATTCGTGCTTGGCGTACTCGTGATTTAGTTGCCCCACCTGTAGATAATGGGATATTTAATTGCAGACCAATAGCCGCATCGAAGGTGTCACTGATGGTATCCAGCCGATTAACGTTACCTCGTTGTTGAATAAAGGCATCAACCGTTGCTTTTTTTGTCATGCGTTGTTTCTCAACTTCATGTTGCGCTACGTGAACGGCATATTGTAGGGTTTTAATTTCTAAGTTGTCTCTAAGTGCAATTTTTTCCCAACCGATGGCATTATTAGGTTGGGGAGGTATTAGGCTAGCATTAAAAGGTGCCGCAGAAAGTCGCTGATAATAACGATTGGTAATAGCACGCAATTGTTCTTTAGTGACATCGACTTGCTGTTGAGAAGCGATATATTGAGAGATGGCTGAGTCGTAGCGAGCCTGTGCTTCTTTTACATCCGTAATGGGAGATTTTCCAACTTCAAAAAAAGCTTCTACTTGTGATAGCTGGCGACCCATCGCTTTTTTTTCTAACTGAGTAAAAATCCTGTTTTCTTTTGCAATGAGCTGTGCAAAGTAAGCATCCGCTACCCGAATAAAGAGCTGCTGCCGATCAACCTCTAAGGCTGCTGCGCTTTGATGAATCATAGCATCCGCTTTATTGATATTGGCATTTAAGTCTCTTCGATAGAGAGGTTTTTTAACCGATAGGGTATAACCTGCATTATAAAAATTGCTAAAGCCATTTTGTAAAACCTTAGCGTTGTTCGCAATGTTATAGCTGGTTGTACCCGATAGGTTTACTTGTGGTTTGAGTGCTGCTAATGCCTGTGGACGACTTTCTAATATTGCTTGGTAATTCATTTCGCTGGCTTCTAGTACAGGGTCATTTTGTAAGGCATCTTGATACACTTGTACGAGGTTTTCTGCGACTAGTTGGGGGCTGAGACTGATGGATAAGAGGATGAGTATGGGTAAAAATAGTTTTTTATAAGTAATCATAGGAATGACTCCTTTTTTGGGGGTATTGGATCCACAATAGAATCTTTGCCAAGCTAGCAATTCCTTAAGAGGGTCTTTCTTTGTGCGCTCCTAGAATATTTTTTAATTAATATTAGCGCCTTGAGTGAGGTCAATATGTTGGTGTGAAATTTAAAGCTATGGTTTAAAAGGGGTTGTTTTTTGTATCTTATTCTTGCATTGGAACTCTCTATTTAGCTGTAGGTTGGGCTTGAGTCATTTAGCAGACTAAGGAATGTGTACGAAACAACTTTCCGATCTCTAACTTGCTTTTTTATCCCAGCTTGAATGATCTCATTTGTTGTGTAAAGTGACTATGCGCCTCATGAGTTCATCCAATTTGAAATAAAAATTCTGTGTTAGAACTTCGAGAAGTTATTCCGTACACGTTCCTAAAGTCTGACCTGCAACTTAGAATACAGAACGTATTCTCATATTAACAATTTATTTTGAGGATACTTGATATTTATAACTGAAAAGTAATATTCGAGCTTGTTGACTGGATCGTAGATTGCCCATGAAGTGGCTTCAATACTGTTTCAAAAAGATCAACCCGATCATATTTATTCGTCTCGCGATGAGTGATCAGTGTTGCCTGCATAATGGGTTGTTGCGGTGTGCCAACTACCATGATTAAGCGCCCCCCCACATTGAGCATACTTTTAAAATGTTCAGTATTAGCCTCTGTTACCGCAGCACTAACTAAAATAGCATCATACTGTTGCTTGCTTTCTAAATCAGTGAGTGCATTTTTCTGACTGAGGCTAATATTTGCAATGGCATTATCAGCGAGACGTTGTTGTGCAATTTCTATAAAATCACTATGAATATCAATACTATCAACATGTGTTGATAGTTGTGCCATACAAGCGGTTAAGTAACCAGAGCCCGTACCAATTTCCAAGCAGGTATCTTCTGGATTAATGGCTATTTCTTGGAGTAATCGACCTTCAACCCGAGGGTGTAACATGAACTCACCATGAGCTAATGGAATTTCTATATCGGCATATGCTAGACGTTGGTACTCTGGTGTAACAAAGTTTTCCCTAGGGATCGAGCGCATAATACCTAATACCGTTGGGTCAAGAACATCCCAAGGACGAATTTGTTGTTCAATCATATTGAGGCGGGCTTGATCCATATCCATACAGGTGTCCTTGATTAAAATCGCGCATAATTATTTATGCTCACATAGTAACTGCATTGTTGTTGTAGATCAATTGGGTCATGCTTTATGTTGCGCTAACTTGCACGATTTTGTATCGCTAGGTAGTATATAGTTTATAGCTTCATGGTCTTCCATGACCTTATTGTGATTAGAATAGAGTCTATAGGCTATTATTAATATAGGTGATTCTATCACCCTCATGTGACCTGTGTTAATTACGGTAGGTCGCCGAATCTCATAGACATTAAGGAGATAACTTATGGCATTCTTTCAAAATATTTTAGTTGCATTGGATTTTAATGAGGCAGAGCAGGCAGAGGTTGATCACGCTTTAAATTTAGCTAAACTTCATCGGTCTAAAGTGACGTTCATATCCGTTATACCTGATTTACCCAAAAATGCTCAGATGGAGATATCAGCAATGTCTCCTGAGGAACGTATAAAGCTTGCAGTGACGAGACGTAAAAATGAGCTGATTTCTGTTGCTGAATGTATTACATCACACAATATTGAAGTGGATACCGTCTCTATTTCAGGAAAGCCCTGTGATGAAATTATTCGACAGGTAATGCGAGGCCATCATGATCTGTTAATGATTAGCGAGCGTGAAAAAAGCTCAGCAATTAAAAGTAAATTAATTGGTAGCACAGCTCGACAAATTTTGCGTAAATGTCCTTGTCCTGTACTGGCAGTACATCCTAATCATCCAGGTGATTATAGTAAGATCATGGCAACCATTGATGTGCGTGAAGATGAAGAAGTCGATAATCAAGGTTTAAATAGAGCGATTGTGTCTATGGCTAATACTATAGCAGAGGCAGAGGGGAGTGAAATGTTAATGTTAAACATTTTACCTACTGAAAATGCTAGGAGTGAGCATTTAGAAAAAATAACAAAATGTTTGCAATCTGTTGATGTGGAAGTGAAAAAAGATAATATTCATTTGGTTACTGGTGCAACGGAGACTGCGATTACTGATGGGTCTAAAAAACATGATATTGACTTATTAGTGATGGGCATGTTATCTAGAACAGGTATTAGGGGCTTTTTTATTGGAAATACTGTCGAAAAAGTATTAGATGATGTTGAGTGCTCTATATTAGCAATTAAACCAGAGGCGTTTGTATCGCCGATTAAGGTTTAATTGTTGTTTTAGATTACCACGCTAGGTTAAGGAAACAGAATGAATTTTATTAAGAATATTTTGGCCATTATTGGTTTAATTGCACTTTTAGCAGGAGGCTATGCTTACTCTCAGTTTGGTAGCAAAATCATGGGGTTCAAAGGTGAGATGGCTGCTTTTAACCAGCTTGATCCTAAAGCAAAAGATGTCTATATGGAAATGTGGACAAAGCTAAAAGAAACGGGTAACACTGCTGAAGCAACAGTTTGGAAGTACCCATTGGAAGAAGGTGTTAGTGCCGCAGATGCTGAAGAAGCAATGGCATCTATTGCTAATGATGAAAATATTAAGGGTGTAGGTGAGTTACCACTGTCGGATCAAGTGGAAGCAATGACGGGTAATAAACAACGCTTATTAAAAATATATCAATACTGCGATCCTTTAACGGCTAAGAAGATGGTTGATCATAGTGATGCCTTTGCTGCTTATTTACCCTGCCGAATTGCAATGGTTGAAGATAAGGAAGGTAAAATAAACCTTTATGCATTGAATATGGATATGATGATTTATGGTGGTAAAACGTTACCAGATGACTTACGTAAAGAAGCAATTCGTGTAAAAGAAGTGATGATTAAGATTATGGAAGGTGGTGCTGCGGGGGATTTTTAAGCGCTATGAATGAGCATTCTTCATAATTTTAGAAGTCATCGTTTTGAAAGCTTTTTATTATGAAGGAGCTAATTTAAGGATAAGGATGCTGTTGGTCGGATTTTAGTCATATCTTTAGAGTTGTTGGCTATTAGGCATTTTTACAACAGTTTCATTGGGTTTTAGCGGGTTATTGATACTACGCCATTCTTCTAAAAAAAGGCAAAGATCACAAGCTTTTAGAGTGAAAATAATAATGCAGGTGATTCCTTTATACTAATACTTTGAACTCAAATTCTACATGATAAAACAGTCCATTTATCGAGATATGTGTGCTAGCCTACGGCTTTATATTAAGGTGTTATAAAGATGCTGAGTCTTAGTGAAATTCTATTGAAACATGGTGATCAAATTAGCTCTTTTGAAGAGCTAAAAGAGGTTATTGTACGTGAAGCATTAGCAAAAGGAGAGATGTTTTTTAATCTCGATATAGAACCGCCTGCTTATAAAGATCGACCAACGACTTGGTATGATGAGCTTGAAATGACCTTTTCTTCAGCGAGGTAGCATGATGTTTTGGGAAGAAGATGAAGATAAAAGTATACCTTATGAGATACCTGATGATATTGTTGATATCAGCTTTCCTATAAAGTGCAAGAAGTTATCGATAGATCACATTGCCTCACTTTCTGAAAGTATTCAAGTGCTTCTGCCTTGGTGTTGCTCTGAGCGTGGCTTTGCTATTCATCCCATTCATGTGGCTGAAACAGGTAATGGCTGGCAACGCCCTGAGGACAGAGAAGGTGCTTACCTTTGGCCTTCTCGTCGTACACGAATGAGTTTGCGAGTTCCACAGGCTAGGGTTGATGATTGTAATATTTTAGAGGGGCAAACTATTGAGGTTGCAGGGGATCAATTAACAATAAAATCAGGTTATCGTACCAAAAAATTAAGTAATGCTTCCGTTATCTTTGCTCGACAAGTATTATCAAGTGAGGATGAAGATGAGAATACTTTTTTACAACGTATGCATGAAGAAATTTTTGACTTAACTGAAGTGAGAGTTAGAAAGATGATCTGTGGGATGAGTCATAAAATTAAAACAATAGATGAAATAATTACCACAAGACATTTAATGATTGCTGATTTAGAAAGTATTCCTTCCATTAAAATTCAGCAAATAGGCTTAGGTGGAAAAGGTTTATTAGGCTGTGGTATATTTTTACCACATAAGGGGATTAAGTCTTTGAATAGCACTGAGTGATTATTTGATTTTTTATAAAGATTGATCTGAAAATAGACTATATAGTGATATATGGTTGCATAGGTCTATTATCTATAATAGACACATCGGTGTTTATACACCACAGTATATGGCTTATATGATAAAACAACTTCCTGATGAAGCAGTACGTGCTTATTTTTCTCATCATGCTACAAATGACAACGATGATGAGATTGATTTATATGAACTTTGGCTCACCATTGCGGCGAATAAATTAACTATTTTAGTGATTGCTTTTCTTTCGGTAGCAATTGGCGGGTCTTATGCTTACCTTACTACACCTACCTATGAAATTATTGCACGTTATACTCCCCCTAGCCAAGCAGATGTGATGGTTTTAGATGTCATTAATAGGCGTTTTCCAGAGGTTAATAAAGAAGGCAAGAGGCAGGCTGTTGATACAAGAGAAAATGCTTATCACCTTTTTAAACAAACTTTGTATTCTAATAAAATAAGAAAAAGAGTTTTTCGACCTTATCTTAAAGATAAAATAGGTTTGTCTGGAATGCAGCTTGAAGAATTTATAGATGACTTTATTAAAACAAATATAAGTATTAGTGAGCCAAAAATAAAAAAAGGAATGACATCAATAGAAGCTATTAATATAAAGCTAACACTGCAAGATAAAGCTGAAGGTGTTAGCTTATTAGTAGAGATGTTATCTCAGGTCAATAAGTTAACAGAACAACAATTATTAACAAACTTAGATAGTACTATTAAAAATAAAATAACCGAGCGAGAGCATCGGGTTTCTATCGCTTTAAAGTCCGAAAAAGAAAGAAGAGAGGCAGAAATACTTCGTTTAAGTGAGGCTTCAGAATTAGCACATGCGCTAAAAATGGAGGATAGCCTTGATGTCAATAGTGGTTTTGGTGTTAATGAAGAATATAGGCGTGGGTATAGAGTGCTTGATGAGCAAATCGCAAGGCTGAAGTCTCGTAAAGATGATGCTCCATTTATTTCTGAGTTAATTAAAATTAGAGGAGAGATTGATCTGTTAAGGCAACCAATAGATACATCTAGCTTAGTTGTTTCCCGTGTTGATGAAGCTCCACAAGAACCGTTACATCCTATTAAGCCTAAAAAGCAAATGATTCTAGTGATTAGCTTATTTTTTGGTTTAGTGCTAGGTATTGGTTTTGTTTTTTTTAGAAAGTTTTTCATTGAGGCAAAAGCACGACATGCAACAATGCCTTAAATAATAGAAACTTTATCACCACAATTAAGCACACCCAGTTGATTAGGAATAATATTTTGTCCAAAATAGACTTTATTTGCCTTTTTTCTATAGGTTGCTAGTGTTGCTAAGGGTTCAGTCCCTGTTTTTATGCCAGTATGAGGATCAATAGTCGTAATCACACAACGTGAACAGGGCTTAACAACACGTAGGCTTAAATCACCTATGACTATTTTTTCCCAAAGATCTTCCTCATAAGGGATAGTTTTACTAATAACAATATTAGGGCGAAAATGGGTCATCATAACGGAGATTTTTAAGCGGTTATTTAAGTCATCTAATGATGCTTGAGTGCAGAGTAATAAGGGAAAACCATCCGTAAAACTAGTATGGTCATTGTCTTGAGCATATTTTGAATCACAGTGTCGAATCACATCATCCGCTAAAGTAACAAGCCGGCAATCAGTCTCTAAAAATTGACTCAACCATTGATCAACATCATGACTTAAATGCTGTGCTTCTAATTCAGTATCCCAAATAGTGACTAATACGGTGTTAATACTTTGCTTAATCAGCGGGACTTTGATTAATGGCATCGTCTTAGTTTTTAAGCTTAATTGACCCTTTTTATCAAGTGTAGGGATAATTAAAGCCATTTTAGGGAGTTGGCGCTGTGATAAAAAATGACCTTTTTTATCAATCAACATCCAGCGACGATCATAGCGTAAGCCTATTTTATCCAGTGGGCTGGATTTTAAACGAATACCTGCTGCTGATTTAACAGGATAAATAGTGAGTTCAGAAATTGTTGGTGAATTCATAAATTAGTGTTTAACTCAGAATTTAGGTAAATAAATATCATAACGTGTAGATTGACCTTTAAATACAAATGCAGGGGAGAGCTGAGCTAAACTATCCGCTGTTCGAGGGCGTTTAACAACAATTCTTTTTTTAGCACACTGTAATGCAATCTGTAATAATTTTTCAGCATCATGATCTTGTCCTACTAAGGAGTGAAAAAACTGCATATCCTTTTTTACCTTAGCCTTTTTGCGGCGTTCTGGAAACATTGGGTCAATATAAATCACATCAGGATAATCTTTTGGATCCAGTGCCTCAATATAATCAGTGCTATTTTCAGTATAGAATGTCATTCTTTGCAGAATGGTTAAGAGCTCAGGTTCTTTTGATTGCAGTCCTCGTAATAGTGCATTTTTTAGCAATAAAGCGACAGCAGGCTGACGTTCTAATAAAGTTACCGTTCCTCCAAGGCTTGCAATAACAAAAGCATCGCGTCCTAATCCAGCCGTTGCATCAATAATCGTGGGATGAGAAAATTTATTGAATCCAAGGGCTTTTGCTAATTGCTGACCCTTACCACCGCCATAAAGGCGACGGTGCCTGTTTTTTCCACCAATAAAATCAATGATTAACGGTTTAATTTTTGGATTATTATTATCGTGCAATGAGAGCACATAATCATCATCAAGATGAAGCTCAAAGTGAGCTTGATGAGTCAGTTGATTTGCCAGTGAAATATTTGATTGCTTAGCCAGTGCAATGGCAGCTTCCTCATATTGAGGAGTCGCACTGATTGCAATCAAAGGAGTATTCATATGGAGTGGATTCAATAATGCGGTGGTGGTACTTCATCCTGCTCAGCTTTGAGTTCAGAGCTTTGCATTGCTTTAAAACGCTCACTCATTGCCGCAACTAACTTGCTCAGTCGTTCTATTTCCAGTTGCTGACGATGGAGTGTGGAGCTAAGAGATTCGGTACTATTTTCTTGTTGCATCAGCAAAATCTCTAGCTCCTCAATTCTTTTAATCAGCATAAATATCTATCGACCGCGCTTTGCTGCAATTTTCAAACGTAATGCATTGAGTTTAATAAAACCTTCGGCATCCTTTTGATCATAAGCCCCTGCATCATCTTCAAAGGTTGCAATATCCTCATCAAACAATGAGTCTGCATCTGACTTTCGTCCCACAACGGTAGCACTGCCTTTATATAATTTAACACGTACCGTACCATTGACATGTTCCTGTGATAAATCGATCATGCTTTGCAACATTTCACGTTCAGGGCTCCACCAATAACCGTTATACACTAGCTCAGCATAACGTGGCATCAGCTCGTCTTTAAGGTGGGCTGCTTCACGATCCATCGTTAAAGACTCAATACCACGATGAGCCACTAACATAATCGTACCACCAGGGGTTTCATAACAGCCTCGTGACTTCATACCAACATAGCGATTTTCAACAATATCTAAACGTCCAATACCATTATCACCACCCAGCTTATTTAAAGTCTCTAACATGGTTGCAGGGGAAAGCTCTTTACCATCCAATGTAAAGGGGTCACCTTTTTTGTAGCCAATTTCAATATAGGTTGCCTGATCAGGGGCTTGCTCAGGAGAAACAGACCAACGCCACATCTCATCTTCTGCTTCAGTCCAAGGATCTTCTAAAGGGCCACCTTCATAAGAGATATGCAATAAATTAGCATCCATTGAATAAGGTGATTTCTTACCTCGCTTTAATTCAACAGGAATACCATGTTTTTCAGCATAAGCCATTAAAGACTCACGTGAACTAAGATCCCATTCACGCCAAGGAGCAATAATTTTAATGCCTGGCATCAAGGCATAAGCACCTAGTTCAAAACGTATCTGATCATTACCTTTACCCGTTGCACCATGAGAAATAGCGGCGGCACCCGTCTCTTTAGCAATTTCAATTAAGCGTTTTGCAATTAATGGGCGAGCAATAGATGTACCTAGTAAATATTCACCCTCATAAATCGCATTAGCACGAAACATCGGATAAACATAATCACGTACAAATTCCTCACGAAGATCTTCAATATAGATTTCAGTGAGACCCATTGCCTCGGCTTTCGCTCGGGCGGGCTCTACTTCTTCGCCTTGACCGATATCTGCTGTAAAAGCAACGATTTCACATTGATAAACATCTTGTAACCATTTAACGATAATGGAAGTATCAAGACCGCCAGAGTAGGCGAGAACAACTTTATTGATAGACTGAGACATAATAGTATTAAGCCCTGAATTAAAAAAGGCTTACAAATCATTGTAAGCCTTTTTAGAAAGATGGTGGCTATGCCGAGATTCGAACTTGGGACCCCATCATTATGAGTGATGTGCTCTAACCAGCTGAGCTACATAGCCATTGGGAGGCGAGATTATAAAGCAGTGAGCAATAGAGTCAATAGAAATTTTTAGTCGCTGTGTTAGAAATAGGGGTGAGAGGCTTCGTCTAATGGTTAAAAATTTTATTAAGAATGCCAAAAAATCTAATTATAGCGTTCATTGTGTGGTGAAAAAATTAAGGTATTTATCTTTCTGCCCGATTTTCTACCATTAGTCATTATATTCTGCACCTCCATTTTCTTATGAGTAAGATGTTAGGGGTTAATTCTAATAAAGTAACAGATAGGGGTTTGTTATACACGTTTTAACGAGTTACTACTTAGGTGGTATGGATACTAAGAATTTCCTTTTAGATCTGTTTATAAATAAAATTTTAATAAAAATAACATAATAGGGGTTATTATGATTAAGAAAATTGCCATTGCTATGGCTTTTGCTGGTGCTATTGGTACGGTTGCAACCGTTGCGGCGAAGAAAACTAGCGCGCCATTAACGAGCGATATGAAAGCATTTGTTGTTCACACCAATGCAAAAGGTCAGGAACGTCTGAGTGCAGTAAAAACAGCTGAACCTGGTGAGACACTTCAATATCAATTGACATATAAAAATAATAGTAAGCAGTCACTAACAGGGCTTATTGTTACAGGGCCTATTCCAGCAAATACTCACTTCATTGGTAAGTCAACACATACACGCGTTAATGCTAGCTTACTTGTTAGTATTGATGGTGGTGGTAAGTTTGAACAAGAGCCTGTTAAGCGTCTTCGTAAAATGCCTAATGGTAAAGAGAAGATGGTTATCATTCCTGCAGAAAAATATACGCATGTTCGATGGAAGGCAAATAGTGAATTAAGTGCAGGGAAGAAACAAACTTTCAACTATCGCGTTAGAGTTAACTAAACGTAGTCGTTAATAATAAAAATTCTAAAACAATGGAGCTTGCTGGGTAAAATTATCATTGATGATAACAGCCTCCATTAGTCTATATAATAAAAATGGATAAAAAATGAACAATACTTCACTTAAGCGTAAGCCTTTAGCTCGCTGGGTCGCCTTTGCTTTGGCTGCATCGACTGCTGTTGTGGG
>JAGLEV010000085.1 GCA_023144895.1 Thiotrichaceae bacterium | reverse complement strand
CTTCAAGGTGCTGATTTGGGTTCTACCCAGCTTCAAGGTGCTGATTTTGCCCAGCTTCAATATGCTTTTTCCCAGTTTAGAATAATGAAAAAATTTAGTACCGCTAAACTAGAAAAAACAAGCCTTATAGGTCTTGATAATAAAGTATTAGATCAAGAAGAAATAGATGAAATTATGCTTTTATTAACAAACAAGTTTATTAGTGAAAACCGTTTGAAACAAATAAAACAACGCCTACAGCGTGCCATTGGCAAAGATATTATTCAATGGGTGAAAAGTCAAAGGGGTATTAATTTAGGCATTCTTACAGAAGATGAGTTTAATAAAATAGCCAATAGCATTACTGAACCTAAAGCCAGAAAGCGTATGGGCTTACCACCTTTAAAAAAACCTTAGATTCAGATAATAAGTGCATAGAAATAGCCACTATTAGTCAGCAGTTTCCGTTTTATAGTGGCTATTAACGGTCTGTAGAAAACCTCTACAGACCGAGTACAAACAGCTATTCTTTTTTCTCTTTAACTTCTTCTTTCTCTTTATCCTTTTCAACAACCTTCGTATACTCATAAGGAAAAGGAATACGCGTTGCAATTGACCATTTTTTACCATTCATTTCAACAGCGCCTTTTTCGGTTATCGTCTTTCTAAAATCATCTAAAGCTTGTTGCTTCGCATAAGGTAAATAAAGACTATAAGACGACTCCCCGCGTTTACGTGTAGTCTTTGATTTTATATCTGGCCAACCTTCTGGCCAAGTAACACTGGCATCTTCTGCATGTTCATACGACCAAACCATGACTTCAATAAACTCAGGAGTCCATTCCTTTGCTTCATCACGTTTAAATTTTGCCATATATTCATAAATAGTGACAAATCCCTTAGGAGCATTTTCAAGCACCTTCTTATCCTCAAGAGAGCCATAAACAGCAATAGATTGACCTGATTTTTCACCTTTAAAATACAATTCAATCGTTGGCTGATCCGTTACCTTTGCTAATTCATAATACTCATCTAGCATTCCTACCGTTTTAAGCTTATCAAGTAGCTCTTTGTATCCTTCATCAGTCAATTGAGTCGTATAATACGTGCCCTTTTTTCGACCTTTAACCGTTTTATCAGCAGACTCAGACGGCTTCCACCAAATAACCTGACCTGAGTCATAAGCAACAAAAATGGGACTATCCGACCCAATAACCATTAGCCAAGGATTTCTCTCATACATAATCGCAACGGGTTTACTCGAATTAGCCAATGTAACTCCAGTCAACATCATCAACAAAAAGATAAGAATAGGATATTTTAGATTCATTAACATTCTCCTGTTTTATTGAGGTCTTTGGGTAATAGTAAAAAACCTCTTCTTTTTATAACTATAGTTCAAATTAAGAACCATTCAGATGAGGTTTTTCTATGGCTAAAATCGAGGAAAATAATACAAAGGCAAGATAAGCTTCAGTCTATTAATTAATAGCTTATTAGAATTAGGTAGGACAGACGAAGTCTGCCCCAGTAGATTATTAAGGTAGCTCAACTTTAATCGGAGGAGTCCACTTAGGATCACGATGCTCAGCAACCACCGTAGTATAAACACCACCACGCACATTAAAATCAGCCGTAACACGCATAAAGCGAGGCTGAGTCACCTCAACAATATCATTAAGAATCTTATTCGTTACAGCCTCATGAAAAGCCCCCTCTTCTCTAAACCACCACATATAAAGCTTCAAAGATTTGAGTTCAATACATCGCTCATTAGGAACATACTCTACTAAAATCTCAGCAAAATCAGGCTGTCCTGTTTTAGGGCAAAGGCACGTAAACTCTGGTGTACGAATTCTTATGGTATAATCTATATCTTTATTAGGGTTATCAAAAACTTCTAATGATTTACTGGGTTTTGTGCTCATGAGTATTATTTAAATCTAAGTTAAGGGACAATATTAATTGGTAGATCATTACAGCTTTGTATATTATTAGCAAACTCTTAATAATGGACTCATTTCCTTGTGCGACTAAGCAAGATCAAACTTTCTGGGTTTAAATCCTTCGTTGACCCCACCACGATTGAATTTACCTCTAACCTAACGGGTATTGTGGGGCCTAATGGCTGTGGCAAATCCAATACCATTGATGCTGTACGTTGGGTGATGGGTGAAAGCTCTGCCAAACACCTTCGTGGTAGCACTATGGACGATGTTATTTTTAATGGTTCATCCTCTCGCAAACCGATTGGACAGGCTTCTGTTGAACTGGTGTTTGATAATAAAGATGGCTCATTAGGAGGGGAATATAGCCAATATGCTGAAATTGCGATTAAGCGTTTAGTGACCCGTGATGGTCAGTCAAAATACTTTCTTAATAATGCTCGTTGTCGACGTAAAGATATTACCGATATTTTTCTTGGTACAGGCTTAGGGCCTCGTAGCTATGCGATTATTGAACAAGGGATGATTTCTCGTTTAATTGAAGCCAAGCCTGAGGAACTCAGAGTTTATCTTGAAGAAGCAGCAGGTATTTCTAAATATCGTAGCCGTCGCAGAGAAACAGAAACACGTATTCGTCATACTCGTGAAAACCTTGATCGTTTACAGGATTTGCGTGATGAAATTGAAAAGCATCTCAAACAACTAAAACGCCAATCCAATGCGGCTTTGCGCTTTAAAGAATATAAGCAACAACAACGCCAACATGATGCTGAATTATTATTCCTACAACGTCAGGAAGTCCAGCAAAAAGTACAAAAACATGAAAGTACACTAGCGAAACAAGGCTTGGTGCTTGAGGAATCCATCACCCTATTACGGCAGACAGAAAAAGACTTAGAATTACAACGTGAACAACAGCAAGGGGCTAATGATACTCAGAATGAAACACAGGCACGCTTTTATAAAATAGGTGCAGAAATTGCCAGTATTGAGCAAGCAATTAAACACCAAAAAGATGCCAAGCAACGTTATGAGCAACAACTACAGCATGTAGAACAAGAGCTAATGACTAATCAGCAACATCTGGCTGAAGACAAACAAAAAGTACAAATTATTGAAGATGAACTGGCAGAAGTTGCAGAAAAGAAATTAGCGTTTGAAGAAGAATTTACTCTTGCACAACTCGCCATGCAAGAAGCCGAGCAGGCACAACAGCAATGGCAAACCCAATGGTCTGAACATCAACACTGTATTGCTGAACCTCGCCAGAAAGCACAGGTTGAACGTGCCAAAATGCAACAGCTAGAACGACAGCTTCAACAGACAACCCACCGCCTAGATAAGATTGATAATATAGGGCTTGATCAAGATATAACACGGCTCACCGCTCAAATGGAGCAACAGCAAGCATCTTTATTAGTCAGTCAACAAGACTATCAGGATAGCGATCAACAACGGATTGAAAGCAAGGATTCTCTGATCGAATGGGAAGATAAGCAACAATCTTTACGCCAATCATTAGATAAAAAGCGTGCCGAGCATCAGCGCCTAACAGGGCGACAAGCTTCTTTAACCGCATTACAACAAGCGGGTTTAGGCAAAGACAATCATAAAACCAATCATTGGCTAAAACAACACGGTCTGAGTGATCAAATGCGTTTAGGTGAGGTTCTTGCGATAACAGAAAAATGGCAAACTGCTTTAGAAGTGGTACTAGCAGAGCAACTTGAAGCCATTAAAATCGATCAGCTTGATACGTTAAAAGAAGATTTAGATAGTCCTCCCAAACATTTATCACTTAACTTTGTCAGTGATGAAAGCAATAACAGCAATGACTATGTAAACACGGCAATCCAACTCAGTTTATTGCAAACGCATCTGACTGAAAACAATCCAATGCTTAGCCCATTACTTAGTGGTATTTATTGTGCTGATGATCTTTCCCATGCCTTAGCACAGCGTAAGCAATTGCAGAATAATGAATCAATTATTACCGCTCAAGGGCTTTGGATTGGTGTCAACTGGCTGAAGATGCCAGCAGGAGACAAGCAAAAAGAAGGAGTCATTAATCGTAATCAAGAGCTGACTCAATTAGATCAATCGATTGTTGAGCTAAACCAGCAGATCAGCGATGAAAGTGCTGAAAGTGATCAATACCGTCAACAAATACGGGAACTACAAGCCCAGCAAGGTGATGTACAACAACGTCATAATGAGTTATACCGCCAACAATCACACATTGAAAACCAGTTGAAAAATACTCAGCAACGCATTGAGCAAACGGAACAACAACAATCGAAAGCCAATACGGATACGGTAGAGTTACGTGAAGAATTGACCAGCTTACAACTTGAGCATCAACTGGCAACCAAAGAAAGAAACCGAGCCGTGAGCGAGTTAGAACAGCTCTCGATAACTGAACAAAATCTAGCAGAAAAAGAAGCACCTCTTAAACAGGCACATCAAGATAAGCAACAAGATTTTATGCAGTGCCAATCCTTGCAACAAGAAGCAACTCACCAACAACAGTCACTCACTCAGCAAGCAGAACAAACAGGAGCGCAGATATTGCGTAGTGAGGAGCGTGATTTAATTCTAATGGAGCGCCAAGAAGAGCTAAAGTTTGAGTTTGAAACGGCACAACCAACAGAAGATCAACAACCCAAGCTGGAAATACTGATTAATCAACATCATCAATGCGATAAAGAGCTACAGTTAGCACGTACCGCTTTACAAGAAATTGATCATCAAATTAATCAGCTCAATCAACAACGCTCTCGTTGTGAAGGTGATATTGAAAAAAATCGTGAAGGGCTTGATCAGCTACGTCTACAGTGGCAAGAATCTACGGTTCGATTCAGTACACTGGATGAGCAACTGGCTGACACTGAATATGATCTCAAAGCACTAGAGAACGACTTGCCAGAAGGTTCGAGTATTGTGGGTCATAAGCAAGCATTAGAGCAATTACAACAACGTATCCAACGCTTAGGAGCGATTAATCTTGCCGCCATTGATGAGTATGAGCAAGAGCGAGAACGAAAGACTTTCTTAGATACTCAAAACAATGATCTTACAACTGCTTTAGACACTTTAGAGTCTGCGATTAGCAAAATAGATCGTGATACGCGTAATCGATTTAAAGAGACTTTTAATAAGGTAAATACTCAACTGCAAGAGATGTTTCCGCGTTTATTTGGTGGTGGTAAAGCCTATCTTGAAATGACAGATAATAATCTGCTCACTACGGGTATTATGATTATGGCGCAACCTCCTGGTAAGAAGATTAGTAATATTCACCTAATGTCAGGTGGTGAAAAAGCACTAACAGCAGCGGCGCTGGTTTTTGCTATTTTCCAGCTCAATCCTGCACCCTTTTGTATGCTCGATGAAGTCGATGCACCCTTAGATGAAGCGAATGTACGTCGCTTTGCTCGATTGATTCAAATGATGTCAGAGCATATTCAATTTATCTTTATTACTCATAATAAATCAACGATGGAAGTTGCAGAAAACCTTGTGGGTGTTACTATGCGAGAGCTAGGTGTATCAAGAACAGTCTCGGTAAATGTGTCAGATGCCGTAACAATGTCGCAAGGATAACCACGATGGATTTAATTAGCCTGTTAATTACTATATTTGGAATTATGATTCTACTTGGCTTATATGTCATGAGCCGTTTATTTAGTCAAGATCCATCCAAACAAAATAATAAGGATATTACGATTCCTGTACATACTGATCGTTCAGGTAATCGACTCTCTTCTATTAAGGCAGATATTCCCGCCAGGGATCAACCAACGACAACCAGCATGAGTATGGCAGAACCTGGTCAACCCATACAACAATTTGTCCTGTTTATTGCGTCAAAAACGGCAACCCCGCTTAATGGCAATCTTGTACTTAATGCCTTTCAAGAGCTACACCTTACCTATGGTGATAATCAGCTTTATCACTATCTCACTGAAAATAAGGACAAGCTCTTTAGTATTGCCAATGGCATTGCTCCTTGGACACTATCAGAAGAAAATTTAAGAGATAAAAATACGCCAGGTCTATCGATTATTATGCCGTTACCCACTCCGATTGAAAGCAATAATGGTATTAATATTATGGTCGATACTTCATCATTACTGGCTGATAAAATCAATGGTGAGTTACAAAATGATCGACAGCAAATATTTCTAGAGACTGACCGTCAATCTATGTTAGTTAGTATCGCTTAGGCTGAGAATAATCAACCATTGATAAGCTATTTGGGCATAGTCAGAAAAACATATCTTGTATAAACTGAAGTTATAGAATATTCCTTGTAACGATTAATATTTTCAATAAATCGTTACGGAGTAATATGTTAAACACTAGGCTTGGTAAGAAGAGGTTTGAAGCACTGGATGCTTTTAGAGGTCTTGCAGCATTATTTATGGTTGTTTTCCATTTGCATTTGATTGGTAGTGTTACGGAGACATCCTTTTTCAAAGGCAGCTTTATTTTTGTAGAATTCTTCTTTGTACTCAGTGGTTTTGTACTAACTCATGGCTATGGGTTCAAAAAAAATCTACAATTCTCCACCTTTATGAAAGCACGCTTCTTTCGACTCTATCCTCTTCATTTATTTATTTTTGTTGTTTTTATTATATTAGAAATCTTTAAGTTCATTGCTTATTACTACGGTAATTTTCTCTTTAATGATATGCCCTTTTCAAAGGGAACGGCGATAAGTGAAATAATTCCTAATATATTACTCTTGCAATCATGGACACCTTATACAAACTATCTCAGCTTTAATTCCCCCTCATGGAGCATCAGTATTGAGTTTTATCTTTACGCACTATTATTTTTATCGATAACGCTACTAGGCTCAATCAAGAAGATACTCTGGACTGTTGTTCCTATTATTGCCTTTTATTTAATAGCCATAGAGTCTGATTTATTGGTTTCATCGGTATTGAGAGGCTTATCTTGCTTCTTTGGTGGCGCATTGACTTATCTACTTTATCGACAAATTGCTCATTGGCAACCACCAAAATTACTAGGTAATTTATTGGAAATAATGGTATTAGTTGCTGTTATTATCACCGTTCAAACTCAGTTTCAATTCCAATATAGTGCTATTGTTGCCTCACTCCTATTCTATATAGTTACTCTAATTTTTGCTTTTGAGTCAGGGTGTTTATCTAAGTTGCTGAAAGTAAATATTTTTCAGTACCTTGGAAGAATTTCTTATTCAATCTATATGACACACTCTGCTATCATCTTCTGTGTCACTTCTATTGTCTTTCTTATCCAAAAAATAACAAAAACAGACTTAACTCTGATGGTGGGTCATAATCGATTTTTAGATTTAGGCAGTACGACTATTAACAACTTAATCGTTATTTTAACTATTGCCCTTGTTATCGTTGCCTCTCATTTTACTTATAAATATATCGAACTGAAGGGACAAGAATGGGGTAAAAAATTAGACTTAAAGAAATCACTATTTCAACGACCCATTATCAATAGTGGATTATTGAAATATAAAAATAGTTAGTAAAACTTATTGAAAAATATGCTGTTAAAGCAGGGAATAAAAAATTCCCTGATCAAGGTTTTAAAGCGGTAAAATGGCTAGCGTCTACGTGACACCAATGTTTCATACTCTGAATCAACCCGCACTTTCAAGTCTGGTTCATGGTACTCAGGGTTCTGCTTAACCTTTTTCATCAGGCGAATTGCAAGCTCTAAATCATCAGTATAATGATCAATAGGCCAAACATAAACATGCCCTAATTGAATAAAAAGCCAAGCTAAAGCACGCTTAGCAGCAAAACCTTCTTCAGTAGAGGCTTGCGCGTACCACTCATCTCTAAGCTTGGTTTTATCCATCAAGTGACCAAGCAAATCAGCCGCTGAGTCGTTATCGTAAGGTTTAAAGTCCCACATTCCCATCATTTAGCCCTTCAAAGTTAAATAGTTAGTCAAAAACTTTTTCCATATATAATATCCTGCTATATTAGCCTACACTTAATAACACAGACTTAGTAGCATGGAAAATGTAGACCCTAATGAAATTCGTAAATTTGATGAAATCGCCAGCAGATGGTGGGATACCAATAGCGAATTCAAACCACTACATGATATTAATCCCTTACGATTAAATTATATCGATCAACACAGTCATGGTCTTGTCGGTAAAAAAATTATTGATGTGGGCTGTGGTGGTGGTATTCTTGCTGAAAGCATGGCAGTACGTGGGGCGATAGTCACAGGGATTGATATGGGTGACACACCTCTCTCGGTTGCACGCTTACATAGCCTCGAAATGGATGTTGATGTTGATTATCAGAAAATAACTGCCGAACAAATGGCCAGTACCCATGCTGAGCAATTCGACGTAGTAACCTGTATGGAAATGTTGGAGCATGTACCCTCTCCTGAATCTATTATCGAGTCATGTTATCAACTCGTGAAGCCAGGCGGAACGGTATTTTTCTCCACCCTTAACCGTAATCCTAAATCTTTTATGTTTGCTATTGTTGGTGCTGAATATGTGTTAAACATGTTACCCAAGGGGACTCATGAATATAACAAATTCATTAAACCTTCGGAGCTAGAGAAGCAAGCCAATAAGTGTGGACTAAAGACTGAAGGTATTGCAGGGCTTAGTTATAATCCTCTATTTCAAAGTTATAAGCTAGGGCATGATGTGTCGGTGAATTATATGATGTACTTCACTAAAGAAAAATAATAAACAAGAGAACTAAAATGTTATTAAGACTATCACTCATACTAATCACTGCGATGAGTTTAACGGGTTGCGGAACTGTGCATTTCGATAATGTCAGTGTTAACGCAGCAGGAAAACCTGTCGCCACTAAACTCAGTGCAAAACAAAAAGACTCTATTAGCAAGCTTGCAGTGGCATTAAAAGGTTTAAGCCCTGATATTTCACCGCAAGAGGCGACTATCTTGGCGTATGACTCTGTTGTTTATTCAATGATACTCGCCAATAAATACAAACTGTCTTATCCTCCACTTTGGCATAATGTTTTAGTTAACTCTAAGAAACGTCCTCGTGGATTATGTTATCACTGGCAACGTGACTTAATGACGCATTTTCGTAAGAAAAAACTAAAAACTTTTGATTTAAAAGAAGGGGTTGCTTATGAGAAAGAGTATTGGAGAGAGCACAATACATTAGTCGTTACAGCAAAAGGTGCAAACTTTGATAAGGGTATAGTACTTGACCCGTGGAGACATTCAGGTACATTAGCATGGGCAAAAGTTAAGCAAGACAAATACCCTTGGAAATTGCGCGTTTGGAAAAAAACAGCACCCAAGAAGAAGATTTCCAAATAACATTATAAAATATGCCATCATCAAGCCCAGCCCCCATCGCCATTTCTGTTGACGTTCTTATCATTGGTAGTGGTGCGGCTGGGCTTAGCCTAGCGATCAGCCTACCTAAACATCTAAATATCGCTGTACTCAGTAAGCTAGAGCTTACCGAAGGGAGTACCTTCTATGCTCAAGGTGGTATTTCTGCCGTGCTAGATAAGGCGGACTCGGTTAAATCTCATATTGATGACACCATGAATGCAGGGGCAGGCTTATGTCACCCAACAACGGTTAAGCATGTTGTTGAAAAAGGTCCTGAAGCCATCCATTGGCTCGAAGAAATTGGTGTTCCCTTTACTCGTAAAGATAATAATGATGGTGACTCTAAGCTACATCTCACCCGTGAAGGTGGTCATAGTCACCGACGTGTTGCTCATGCTGCGGATGCTAGTGGACGAGCCATTGAAACGAGTCTACTCAGTGTCGCTAAAAGCCAATCAAATATTAGTCTGCTCGATTACCATATTGCTATCGACTTCATTACGAGTCAGCGTTTAGGTATTGAGGGACAAAATAAATGCTTGGGTGCTTATGTTCTTGATATTAAGAGCCAAAAGATTAAAACCTTTACCGCACAATTTAGTGTTATTGCCACGGGTGGTTGCAGTAAAGTTTACCTTTATACCAGTAATCCTGATGGATCAAATGGTGATGGTGTGGCGATGGCATGGCGAGCAGGTTGCCGTATCGCCAATATGGAGTTTATGCAATTTCACCCAACGTGCCTCTATCACCCTCATGCAAAATCACAACTGATTACTGAAGCTGTTCGTGGTGAAGGTGGCAAACTTCGCCTCGCTAATGGCTATCGTTTTATGAAGGATTATGATCCTCGTGCTGAACTGGCTCCCCGCGATATTGTGGCACGAGCCATTGATAATGAAATGAAAAAAGGTGGCTTAGACTCTGTCTTTCTCGATATTAGCCATCGTTCTAAAGCCTTTATTATTGAACACTTTCCAAATGTTTATAAAAATTGCTTGAAATTTGGTTATGATATGGCGGTAGAACCTGTTCCTGTCGTCCCTGCGGCACATTATACCTGTGGTGGTATTATGACTGACCTTGAGGGTCGTACTGATATTGATCAGCTCTATTGTATTGGTGAGGCAGCATTTACAGGGCTTCATGGTGCTAATCGTATGGCAAGTAATTCATTATTAGAATGTATCGTCTTTGCTAAAGCAGTTAATCAGTCAATTATCAAATATTATCAAGCAAATAGTCGTTCCTTGACACTACCAGCATGGGATGAAAGTCGAGTGACTGACTCTGATGAGTTAGTGGTTATCAGTCATAACTGGGATGAAGTTCGACGTTTTATGTGGGACTATGTGGGTATTGTGCGTACCACAAAACGCTTGCAACGCGCCCGTAATCGCATGAAGTTATTGTTGTTTGAAATAGATGATTATTATGCTAATTTTCGCATCACTTCTGATTTAATTGAATTACGCAATTTAGCTATTGTTGCTGACTTAATTATTACCTCTGCTTTGGAGCGGAAAGAAAGCCGAGGCTTGCATTATACTTTGGATTACCCAGAGACTGATCCTGAGTTAGCAAATCAGGATACGATACTTGAGCCATAGCTTTAGATTGTATCTTGTCAATTTTTACCGATAGCTCAGACTTCAGCCCAATATTTACTAATAGCCTACTCATTAGTAGATAATGACAAGACCTTAATGATCCTTAAATGCCAGCATGAGATACTGCACCATAGAGATTAAGGTTAATGCGGTGGCTACTGCCAATAAAACCAGTCCTATTTCACGAATAGGTAAACCCCAAAGTGGCTTATTATAAAGCAAGAAGATTAATGAAAAAATCTGTGCGGTTGTTTTAATTTTACCAATAAAAGCAACGGCTACTTTGCTACGTTGTCCCGTTTCTGCCATCCACTCACGCAGTGCAGAGATAATGACTTCACGACCAATAATTGCAACAGCAGCTAAGGTAATCCATAAGCTACCTTCACGCTCAACAATCAATAATAAGGCAACAATAACAATTAACTTATCAGCAACAGGATCGAGAAAAGCACCTAAGCGAGATTCTTGGTTTAAGCGACGTGCCATATAGCCATCAGCCCAATCGGTCAGCCCTGCAATACCAAAAATAACGGATGTTGCTAATGGATAGTCATAGTAATGCACGATTAACATAATAGGTATCATAAAGATACGAAGTAATGTTAAGCCCATCGGTATATTTATATTCATAATTATCCATTCAATTGATCGTACACTTTTTGCGCCAAATGGACGCTAATCCCTGAGACTTTAGCGAGTTCTTCAACATTCGCCCTTGCCAATGCTCGTAATCCACCAAATTGTTTTAACAAGGCTTGTCGACGCTTTGCCCCAATGCCCTGTATTTTCTCTAGACCTGACTGTGTTCGTGCTTTTTGCCGTCGCTGGCGATGCCCTGTAATAGCAAAGCGATGCGCTTCATCACGTACCGATTGCAATAAATGCATTGCACCAGAGTGAGAAGGTAATTTAAGCACCCTGCCATTAACAATCAATTGATCATTCTCAGCACGACGACCATCACCCTTTACCACGCCAACAACACACAAGCCACTAATATTCAAAGTAGTTAATACTTCATCAGCCTGAGCTACCTGCCCTTTGCCACCATCGATAAGTAAAACATCGGGGAGTTTACCATCAGAAGTGACTATTTTTTCAAATCGGCGAAATAAAACTTGGTGCATGGCAGCATAGTCATCACCCCCTGTAATACCCGTAATATTATACCGACGATAGTCTGACTTTGCAGGTAAACCATGATAAAAAACCACACAAGAACCGACCGTAGCCTCCCCTTGAGTATGACTAATGTCATAAGATTCAATCATTACAGGTAGCCTGCTTAAATTTAGTACTTTTTGCAATGATACTAAGCGTTGTTCAATATTTGTTTTTGAAGCCAATTCTGTTTGTAGCGCATGATAAGCATTGCGCAAAGCCATTTGCACCCACTGATACTTATCACCGCGCTGAACAGTATGAATCATTACTTTATACCCTTCACGAGAAAGTAATTCCATCAATAAATCTTGATCATCCATTGCCTGACTGATCACTATTTCTTGGGGTGGATCACGTTGCAAATAATATTGAGCAATAAAGCTACTTAAAATAGAAGATTCTGATTCAATGGTATTCGGTATTTTAGGAAAGAAGTTCCTATTCCCTAAATGATGACCATTACGAATCGTATGCACTTGAATACTTGCATTTTGTGAGGCAAACTGGATGGCAACCACATCGACATTGGCTTGCCCGCCACTAATAATTTGTTGCTGAGATATTTGTCGTAGATGCTCAATCAAGTCACGACATTCTGCGGCTTTTTCATATTCTAATAAAGCAACATGGGCATCCATTGTTACCACCAACTCAGAAATCACCGCTTCACTCTTGCCCTTTAAAAACTTAATCGTTTGTTGCACATGTTTTTGATAGCTTGCTTCATCAATTTCACCCGTACATGGTGCAGAACAACGCTTAATTTGAAATTGTAAACAAGGTCGTGAACGATTAGCAAAATAACTATCCTCACATTGTCGCACTCGAAACAGTTTTTGGAGCAAATTCAAAGTCTCACGTACTGCTCCAGCGCTAGGATAAGGACCAAAAAAATGATGTTTAGACTGTCGCCCTCCCCGATAAATTGTAATGCGAGGGAAAGTCTGTTGACTAATACGAAGATAAGGATAGCTTTTATCATCACGTAATAACACATTGTAACGTGGATGGTATTGCTTAATAAGGTTGGATTCTAGCAGTAGTGCTTCCGCCTCAGTATTCGTCAATATTAATTGCACATTGGCAATTTTTCGTACCATTGACCAAATACGAGAGTTAACTAAATTTTCACGAAAATAACTACTTAAACGACTCTTTAATTGCTTTGCCTTGCCCACATATAACACTTTATCATTGGCATCCAGCATTTGATAAACCCCTGGTTTGAGCGGGACAGTTTTCATAAAAGCAGTACTATCAAATTTTGTGGGGATTTTTGAGGACACGGATAGGGATCTTTAATCTTAACAACAGATTTCTTTTAAATATTTAAATAATGCTCGTGATGACTTTGGAGGTTTTTTTAACTGCATCTCTTTAGTAGTATTTCTAACAAGCTGGCGTACATGCTGGCGGTCAAAGGCAGGATATTCAACCACCAGTTGTTCCACCACCTCATTTTTATTAGCGATTAAATCATCACGCCATGTTTCCAATTGATGAAATAATTCCACTGATTCACGATGTGGATTTAAGTGTTTTTCCAATGCTTCAGAAACTGTCGCTTCATCTTCTTTACGTATTAAACGCTCTAGTAATAACATCTGACGGCGTAATGCACCTTTTTTCATTTTCTTAGCGCCAATCAGTTCTATAATCAAACGCTCATCTAAAGGAAATGTTTCAATCGTACTATCAGGTAAGCCCATAATAGTCTTTGCCATTGTACGTAATGCATATAATTCACGTTTTTCTGCTTTCTTATTTTTGCGCTCTGCGTACTCAAATTCTTCTTCAACCATGATTTTCTTGCACTATAAATGGGATAAAAAAAGACTGTACCATGTTTTAATCTTGGCTCCGATATTATAACGCAGGATTTCTCATAATTTGTGCTAATGCCACCGTGGCATAACTGCCTGCTGGCAAAGTAAAGCTTAGCTCTAAAGTCGTACTATCCTTCCATTGATGACTTAACTCGCCCACTAATACACGCAAAGCTCGCCGATCTTTCTTAACACCTTCCTTGATCAGACCTTGTGCTAAGACTTCTTCTTGATCGGCTATAGACTTTTCTAAACTAGCAGCCTCCTCAGTCGTATCTAGTTGCCCCTTGCCCCATAAGACTGCGGTAGGATGGATTTCTTGATTATCCAAACGCTGTGGAATGGATTTATCTTTATCATCAGGAAACCAAGAGTGGCTACCTTCTAACATAAATACATCACCCGACAGTGCTTTATTCCATATTCCTGCATCCACTCTCGATGAGAGAATAAGATTAAACAGCCAAGACCGAGCAGCTGAAAGATAAAGGCTTTTTAGTTGACGTTTACGTGGTTTAAAATTGCCATTAAACCAATCTCTCGCCGAGCTAATATTGCCAAAGTCACGACCAAAACGTTGTTCACCAAAATAATTGGGGATACCCTTTTGTTTAATCCCTTCTAATGTTTCCTCTAGCTGATTAAAGTCACCTTCACAGTCTCGTAAGATTAAAGTAAAACGATTACCCTTTAATGTTCCTCGACGTAGCTTTTTTTTATGCTGAGTTTGTTCTAGGATTTCAATAGAAGATGCTAGAGCTTCGGGGATTTCTTCTCTTAGATCAGCAAAAGTTTTTCCCGGTAAGTAAATGCTAAACCATTGTGTTGTTATTGCGTGACGATCTTTAAGCCCTGCAAAACCCACATCATGCCGTTTTACCCCAAACCATTGAGCCAACTGCCCTGCAACCCAATCAGTATTGGCACCTGTTTTACGAATGAGTAACCAAAGATGTTCACCCTCACCTTCTGGTGTCACAATGGGGATTTCTTCAACAATAAAATCCTCAATTTTTTGACGAGTTTTGGCGGTTATTGCTGGTGTATAGCATGGTGAGAAAGTATTCACGGTAGCATTTTATTTTGATGAAAGGGGTCTGGAGTGTGAGGGAAATAGACTGGGATTACAAATTGAATTTTGATAGAAAATAATGCACTGATGAGTGACTACACTTCTATCAAAATAAGAATCTTCTCATTTAATAATATAACATTCGATAAAAAGATCTCTCACTGGTTCCCATACTCTGATTTAGCTACTAGTTTTATCTAACTTGTTTCTCAACAGGTTTAACCGACCTCATCCTCGCCAACTCCTGAAATATAGGTTCAAGTTGAGCTTGAGGGTTTTTAAACCAATCTGTTGACCAAATGCGACGTATTGTCCAACCTAGATTTTCCAATACCTCCTGCCTTAGTCGATCCCTATCTCTTGTTGATTTAGCTGAATGATAACTTGCACCATCACATTCAATTCCCATCAAAAATCGACCTGACATATCAGGGTCTTTCACGGCAATATCAAGGAAATACCCCGTAACACCTAACTGTGGCTCACACTCATATCCTCTTTCTGCGAGTGCATCCATCACAGCAATTTCAAAATCACTATCAACAGGTTTTCCTGTATGCTCATAGTGCTGAACAATCCCTGTCTCAGCATAGGATAAAAAGGCCTTGAGTGAGACAACACCCCGTGAACTATTCTCACTTGTTTTTATATGCCCAGATGTCATCGAAGAAAAAATATGCATTCTCATTTTTGAACGAGTAAACAAGACATTTAAACGTCGCCATCCCACATCAGAGTTAATCGGACCAAATCGCTGATGCATTGCCATTGCGCCTGCTATTTCTGGCCCATATGTCATCGATATAATAATCACGTCACGCTCATCACCTTGAACATTTTCAAGGTTCTTTATAAATAAAACCTCCTCCTGCCCTTGGTTTTGCTGATAAGCTTTTTGAAACAAGACATTATCTTTCAATTCAGCCTGAATCTGTAAATCTATTTCATCACGCTGTACGCTATTCATAGCGACAATGCCCACCGATTCTTTTGGGTGATTGATCAGTTGTTTCACTAAATCATCAACAATAGCTTTAGCTTCTTCTGTATTTCTCCCTTTAATAAAATAGCCATCAGTCACTTGATTATAACGAATACCAAACTGCTCGCTATTCCGTAATGGTGAAGGAAATAAAATAAGATTGTTCTTGTAAAAATGGTAGTTTGAGAACGCAATAAGAGACTCATGCCGTGAACGATAATGCCAGCGTAAACGACGTTGTTTAAACAGAGGTAAGACCGCATCTAAAATACTCTCAGATTCTTCAAGTCCAACCATGTCTTCATGGTTATTATTCAATATTTTCTGGAAGAATGAAGTTGGTGGCAACTGCTTAGGGTCACCAACCACCACAAGGCTATTACCTCTAGCAATAGAGCCTAATGCATCCTCAGGTCGGATTTGTGACGCTTCATCCATCACAACAAGGTCAAAGTTAAACTGACTAGGTTTCAGATATTGTGCAACAGACATAGGGCTCATCATAAAACAGGGTTTCAGTGCTTGAATTGATGTACCTGCACCATTTAGCAATGAGCGCACAGCAACTCTTGGACGCTTTAAACCCAAATTATGCTTGATTAAACCCACTTCGGTATAGTCTCTCACTCGTCCACTACTAACACCCACAGGAACCTTAACACGAGAAGCTTTGTAAGCAACTAACTGCTGTTGAAGCTTCATCAGCTTTTTATCATATTCCTGAAACTTTTTACGATGTGCCATTTGCTCCATACCACTGAAAGATGCAATGGTGGGATGCTCGGCAAAAACCTCTTCGGCTAACTGATGATAAGTACAGAGCTGAACCACATCCTGTAATTGCTCAGTGGCGATTGAATTAGACTCAAGCCCATGAATAATATTCTTCAAGCCTTTAGTAGAAAGCTTATTGCGAAGACGAACATAATCTAACCAAGTGAATAACCAACCTGTTTCACTCAATGCTTTTGTATTTTTAATAATAAGTGCATCAATACACCCCTCAGATGACTCCATCCATTCATTGATATCAACCTGCCCCGCCGCTACAAAAATTTGTTGTTCATCAGTACACGACTGCAAATATTGATTAATTTCAGTGAAAGTACTGACCAATTCCTGATAATGTTTTTTACTAGGGTGACTCACCAAACTCCTGAGCAATGCACTATTTTTTGCCAGCACCTTGCTAATAACTAATGAATTAACTCCTGCATCAAAATGAGGTTTAGACATTTCATTAGGAAGAATAGACAAAGGAAGCACATCACTTAACCCATGAGTAATAGAGGAGCCTAACCATTCTGCTACTCTTTTTTGCTGATCAACAAGCCTATCTCGAATATTGCTAACCTTATCTAATGAAAAAGTATTTTCTTTGATGACCTGCTCTATTGATACCAGCGGTTCATTAATCGCCGTTGATAAAGACTCTAGTGATTGATCTAATGGAGACTCTTTATCCTGTAATGCAACAAAGCCATTACATTGATCCCTATAACGATGAGTTTTTTGTACTACCTGATCAACACGCTGGCTTAACTGTTGTCTTGAGCTATCTTGAATGCTCATCACAATACTTCTATCCAGTGCTAATAATGCATTACCCATACCCACACGTTCACCAAAGCCTAAACCATATTCTTTACGTACCTTTTTATACCAATCCCGTAATTTAGAAACCTGTGAAATAGGCGTTTCCACACCTTTATATAAATCCTGTAAGGCATCATCTTGTTTATTCAATGAGTCCATATCATCAATACCTTCAGAGTATTGAACTAATTCAGGGACTAATGAGAGCAAATGTTTTGTATCAGGTTTCAGAGTAGATGACAGGCTAAGTACAATATGACGAGTCTCTCGCCAAGTCGATGAAAACCATTTAAACAGACCAGCATGGCTTAGTATGCTTTCATATTCTCTCAGCGTGTCCGTATCAGGTAGGCGATGTAGATGAATATGATCGTGTAAGTTTTTATGCAAAGGTGTTAATACACCCAATTTACGAGTCATTTTCTCTAATAAAGGGTCTAGATCAGGGCTGTCATACAACTCATTTCTATAGCGCCATAAATCTTTAGGAAGCGCATCGATTAAACGAATCAATATTTTATATTCCGTTAATCCTTGTTGTGTGGAAGTAAAGCAATAGGATAGATCAGAAGGTATGTTCGGTGTAATATAGTTAAATTCAACATTAACTTTCTCCAAGAGGCTCTGAGTCTCGTCAATAGAACTCTTTAATAGTGCAACGTCTTCAAGTGTTTTATGCGGATGAATGCCGAGCTTATTAAACTCATGAGTGACCTTATCTAGCTTTTCAATACTACTGGTCTCTAAAACAGTCTGTTGATAAACCATGGGAGCAATGGTCTTATGATGGTGATGAATATCGCTATACTGTGTTAACCACAGATCAACGCCTTCAATATTATCAACAAGGTATTCAAACTTTGAATAAATCTCACCCCCTTTTAGCTCAGGCAAGGACTGAATGTGACTAATCATTTTATTGATTTCATCCAGTGATACATCTTCAATGCCAAGTTGTAACTGGTTATTCGTTTTTTGGAATTGTGTATTTAATATTTCTAGGTGATGCGTCCATTGCTGTAATGGCTTTTTTAAGTCGTCTAACTGATAGCTCATCAGGTCAGTATTCGTCACACCATACCAATAATGATTAGCAATACTCCCATCCAGTGCTTGCTGTGAAACTTGGTCATAGATTGATTTAAGACCATCCGCTTGATCAAAGAGCTCTCTTTGCTTAAGCGGTGTGAAGCTCTCGCCCTTCACACCCATTATTTTCAAAACGTCAGGGTTAATTTTTAATTGCTCTCTATAGCGAGTCGCTTTATTAAGAATCTCATGAATACTCAGCCCCGTTTCAGCCCAGTCAGCATTAATAAAGTCAACATAGGTTCTAAGTTTTGTTTTTAGATCCTCAAAGCGCATAATATCGACGTTAATATCAGCAGGCTTACGAAACGTTCGACTCTCATTCATGCGTGTACCTAATGCACTGAGAATCGCTTGTTTATTGGTTTTATGACTATGTAATTCTAAACAAAAACTGCCCAAGCCTGCTTTATCAAGCCTATCTTTTACAACATTTAAAGCCGCCATTTTTTCTGCGACAAATAATACTTTTTTACCATTAGCAATAGCGGCGGCAATAAGATTAGTAATGGTTTGTGATTTTCCAGAACCAGGAGGGCCTTCAATCACTAAGTTTTCTCCATTCAGCGCATCAATTAATGCACTATGCTGAGAGCTATCGGCATCAAAGATTAATGGAAATTCATTATGGATATCAGGAATATCATCAATAGGATGCTCTTCCACAGAGTGTAGAGTATTATCAGGGTGACCCCCTTCTCCTGAACCAAAGAACTGAGCTATTAATGGATGATCTTGAATCTTGGCATGATCAGGCCAATTTTCAGGGTCAAGGTCTTGATACATTGCTTGCTTAGTAAAGTTAAGCATCAAGAGGGTCGCTTGTCGACGAATTTTCCAGTGAGGCTTGTGTGTAAGAATAGCCTCTTCAACTTGCTGAAAATAGTCCTCAGGAGATAGATCATCTTCTACCAAAGGTAAAGCTAAATTAAAATCATTTGCCAGTTTTTCTTTTAAAGTGATATTGGAAATAAGACCATCATCTTTCAGTGAGATAGTATATTGAAATTTGCCCTGTTTAGACATTTTCTTAGAACGATCTAACTTAACAGGTAAAGTATACAGTGGAGCGAATCGCTTCATCTCTGAGTGATCATTGTCAAACCACTCTAGAAAACCAATACCAAGAAATAGTACACTTGCACCACTCTCTTCTATTGCGGTATCAGCGGTACTACGCATTTTACGAAGACGAGCATCTAACCCAGAGGCATAGAATACTGATTGTAAATTATTGTCTTGATGATGGTCTTTACCCTCAGCACTAACCTGTTGCTCAGGTAAATCATAAACCACATCAAAACCAAGGTGCTTTGCCCATTGCTTAGCTGTTGGTGGTTCTTTAATTTTAGTTTTAGTTGTAATTTTTTCTTTTGTATCGCTATCGATCACTGTATCGATAGAGAGATAGCCATTATCAATAAGTTCTTGTTCAGTCGGCTCAGGCACGTCAAGAAAAGCTAATGATTCTCCTGATTTAAGCACTTCCACAATTTGATTAGGTAGTTCATCAATTATTCGTATACAGGAAGCTTGAGGATGCTGATAACTTAGTAAGCTATTACGTCCTGTTAAATCTAATAGTTTTTTTCTCAGTGCTTCCAGTGAATCGAATGCAAAAGTAATGTTTGATTCTACTTTTCTTGTTTCTTGCATGATATGACCTGTTATTTAGTACCTAAAGCACTAATGTTTGATCATACTTGTTATCAAGGAAAAACAGGTGATGATCGGAGGGGATTTTCGATAAAAACTAAAACTATAGACGCAACAAAGCCCGCTATAATGCAGGCCTTGGAGGTTTAAATAGTGGTGCCCAGGGCCGGAATCGAACCGGCACGCCCGTTAAGGCGAGGGATTTTAAGTCCCTTGCGTCTACCAATTTCGCCACCTGGGCACAAGTGAAGCGGTAAACGTCTTAATATAAATGGAGGCTGAGTCCGGAATTGAACCGGAATAGGCGGTTTTGCAAACCGCTGCATAACCATTTTGCTACTCAGCCTCAAATTTAGCGAGAGAATATCATCTGCACTTAGCTTTGACGATACTTATTTAATAATAATTCTCTAAAACACTAAAGAGACTAACAATACAAAAGGCCTCATTTCGAGGCCTTTCAAATTTGGAGCGGGAAACGAGATTCGAACTCGCGACCCCGACCTTGGCAAGGTCGTGCTCTACCAGCTGAGCTATTCCCGCGTTGTTGAGGTGGGCTATATTAATGATGCTTGGCACAACTGTCAACCGTGTTTATTACTTTTTTTTCATTCTTCTCTAATTTTAGAGTCAATCATCAAAATAAACAACAAAACACCACCCTATCTAATTGTATTATATTATTTTAATAATACCAGACCATTTGACAGTAAATCTCAACATTTAGTCAAGTCTCCCCACTAATTCGCTATTTTATTGGTCGGACAGCGACAATCACAAGCTTTTGTTGTATTCACCATCCCCTTTCCATTATTTTCACGTAACCGTTGATAAGGAGTATCTCCGATCAAACTACCCGCTGCTAGCGTGCTACTGGCGAAGTTCTTTCTATAAGCACGTATCGCTCGAGTCATTTTATCCGTAACCAGTGCACGCTCATTATGATTTGTTTGAATTGCCTGCTTATGATCAAGAAGGGATTGTTTGAAATCTGCCAAACCGATCACTAGTTTCTTTTTAAGCTTAATATTTTTTGTTTCCGTTAAATGCTTCCTCACTTTTTTGATATCCAAAGAAAGTTTTTTCTTATGATATTCTAATAAACGCACATTCACTGAAATCATCTTAATCTTTTGCTCGAAATAGGCCTTTAGCTCCTCTTCGGATGAGAACATATAAATAATTAACTCTTCACGCAGTGCCTTCTTACGTTCTTTGACTAACTTGCGCTTCGTCGCTGCCACTTCCTGCTTTTCTATCCGCTGATGAGAAGACTCCACTTCCTTAATCGTTGTGCCATTCTTTTCGTCAAGCTGTTTGTGTCCAAATTGTACTTGTGAGGGAGGAATTCTTTCGGAGTAATGTACAACACCCTTATTATCAACCCAGCGATAGGTTTTTGCATTCACATTATTGAGGAGTAAAATGGTGATACAACTCATCACCGTAAAAAAAGAGAGGTAAGACTTTATCATGATAGATTTTCTCGTTATTTTTATTATTTCTACAGTTGCAAACTTCTTTTCTGCACTTGCAGGTGGTGGAGCAGGTTTAATTCAACTACCCGCACTCATTTTTCTTGGTCTCCCTTTTACTGTCGCTTTAGCAACACATAAAATTGCAACCGTTGCCTTGGGATTAGGAGCAACAATACGTCATCTCCGTTCTACTCAGTTTCAACTATTTTTTAGTATTATTTTATTAACAGGTATTCCTGGTGCTTATATTGGTGCCAACCTGATATTGCAAGTACCCGACATCATAGCAACCCAGCTACTCGGAGGGCTTACCATGAGTCTGGCACTATATTCTTTTTTACAACCCAAGCTAGGTCAACAGTCAGAAGCCATTCATTTTTCAACAACACGGATGACTGTGGGTATTATTGGACTATTTTTTTTAGGAATACTCAATGGTTCTCTGACATCAGGTACAGGGCTCTTTGTCACTCTCTGGATGGTTACCCTATTTAAACTGGAATATAAGCTCGCTATTGCATATACCATGGTTTTTGTCGGTTTATTCTGGAACGGAATAGGTGCTATCACCTTAGGCTTACAAAGTGAAATTTACTGGCAATGGTTACCAGAACTTATTGTTGGATCACTCGTTGGAGGCTATGCTGGCGCTCATTTTTCTACTATTGCCAACAACTTATGGATTAAACGAATATTCGAACTCGTCACTTTATTCGTTGGACTAAAACTGCTATTAACCTGAATCAATGATGTCAATGCAATACAGGATTAGACTTTCGCCACTATTCACGTTAAAACATAGTTTATTTTGACTATAACAGCAGCTTGAGCGAAGAATCATGTTAAATATTGAAGAAAAATATCCACATAAGTATGCTTTTTTACAATTAGGTTTTAGACCCTTTTTCCTTGCAGCACTGGGGTTTGCTGTTATTTCTATTGTTCTCTGGATGGCACTCTATATTTTTCATATAGCCCACCAGCCTGCTTACCCTGCCATGCTATGGCATGCACATGAAATGATTTATGGCTACGGTCTCGCGGTTGCTGCGGGCTTTCTTCTCACTGCGGTAAAGAACTGGACAGGAGTACAAACCATCCAAGGCACACCGCTATTGGTATTATTACTGCTTTGGTTTATTGCACGTGTATTCTCATTCAATATTTTACTGATTCATCCCTATGCACTTGTTGCTAGCGACCTACTCTTCAATCTTTTCCTTTGTATTGCGATACTGGCACCCATTATTAAAACCAAAAGCTGGCAGCATATCGCTATTGTCAGTAAAATCGTTTTGTTACTCATTGCTCATGTTGTCTTTTATTTAGGTTACCTAGGCATCTGGCCTGCGGGCTTGAATTACGGTCTCTATGCGGGCTTATACCTGATACTTGCACTTATTTTCACCATGGGTCGGCGAGTTATCCCTTTCTTTATAGAAAAAGGTGTTGATAATAACTTCACACCACAGAATAAAGTATGGATGGATATTTCTAGCTTAGTTTTATTTTTAGTGTATGCCATTGTAAAAATCATCCATCTTGACCAAACGATAACCTCAGCTCTTGCCGCTATTCTTTTCGTACTCCATAGTTATCGCCTTTATGGCTGGTATACTCATGGTATCTGGTCAAAAACCTTAGTATGGAGCTTATTTTTAGGTTATAGCTGGATAGTCATTGCCTTTCTTATGGATGCACTGAGTCTTTTCTTCAATTACCCACCCTACTTATCGACCCATGCCTTTGCCTTTGGTGGTATTGGTATTATTACCGCAGCAATGATGGCTAGAGTTGCTCTGGGTCATAGTGGACGAAGCATAGCCGACCCACCTAAAATCTTAGGATTTATTTTTTCATTATTGTGGTTAGGGGTTTTTATTCGCGTAATACTGCCCATTTACTATACTCAATCATATACTTTGTTTATTACTATCGCCCAAGTGCTTTGGATCACTGCTTTTATAGCAATGACAATCACTTATTTACCTATATTAATTAAAGCTCGTGTTGATGGTCGCCCTGGTTAGTGATTCTAGTTAGGTAGAAATATTTCATAGAACAAATAATCAATGATAATTAAATCACTTTTATTGATAGATTTGTTTATTGTTTCTCTATAACATCTGATCAATATCATGATGTTTTTTATAACACCTCAAGTAGAAACTACCCATTTTTAACTTGAAAAGACGAGGAAAATAACAATACTCTATTGGCATGAGATTTAAAGGAAGGGAACGTGTATACGCGTTCCCTTCACTACCTTTCAACCAGATAACTCATTAGCGATGATCTAGTTAGGGTTATACTCTGTAACATACTCCCTAATGGAATGAAATAGCAGAACAGCATCATAGTGTTGATAAATTATACAGCTACTCTGTCTAATAAAAGATTACACCCCAACAACTAACAAATGGTGTTATTCCCTATAAACCCAACCTAAAGACAATAAAATGATAAAAAAATATTGCATTTTTCCAGTAACTCTCTTGTCTGCCGTCATTGGATTATCGAGTTGCTATGGTAATACCAATAGCAGCACCTTAACTGAAAATATTAGCCCGACCTCTGATGCAGAAAAAATTGCGGCATTGAAGCGACATTCTTATGAACTTGGTGTCATTGATGTACTGATTGACCAATATCACTATAAAGACTATAAGCTTGATAATGCCTTTTCTCGCAAAATTCTAGAAAGCTATATAAAAGAACTCGATCCTAACCGCCTTTATTTTACTAAAGCGGATATTGTTGAATTCAACCGTCATCGTGACAAGTTTGATGATGATATTAAAACAGGTAACTTAGAACCTGCACTCACTATCTTTAATACCTATCAGCAACGCGTTAAAGAACGTTCTGACTTTGCTGCTAAACGTGTTAGTCAAACATTTAGTTTCTCTATAGCCGAAGACTATTTGTTAGATCGAAGCAAAGCGAACTGGGCGAAGGATGTTTATGCCCTTAATGATTTGTGGCGTAGGAGAATTAAAAATGATCTTATCAACCAACAGCTTTCACAAAAGAATGATGAGTCTATCGCCACATTAAAGAAGCGTTACCAGAACCTTTCTAAACGTACTTCACAAATCACTAGCAATGAAACTTTCCAGATTATTGCTAATGCTTATGCTGCGGCACTAGAGCCTCATACTTCTTACTTCTCTCCTCGCGCATCAGAAGAGTTTAATATTCAAATGCGTCTTTCTTTAGACGGCATTGGAGCTGTACTACGTACAGATAAGGAACATACACAGATTGTTAATGTTGTTCCTGGTGGCCCCGCTGATAGAACAGGTGCAATCAAAGCAGGTGATCGCATTATTGCCATTGGACAAGGCACTAAAGGCAAGATGGTTGATGTTGTTGGCTGGCGTTTATCGGATGTGGTTAATATTATCCGTGGTCAAAAAGGTAGTACGGTTGTGTTATCTGTCTTACCGTCAACAACAGGTCTTAGTGGCAAGTCTAAGAAAATTGCTATTGTACGAGACAAGATTAAACTTGAATATCAAGCCGCTAAGAAGCGTATTATTGAGGTTAAAACCAAGCTAGGACAGTCAAAAATCGGCATTATTGATCTACCATCGTTCTATATTGATTTTGAAGCTCGCTCTAAAGGTATGAAGGACTATCGTAGTACGACCCGTGATGTCACTCGTTTGATTAATGAGTTAAAGGCAGAAAAAATTGATGGCTTAGTGATTGATTTACGTGGCAATGGTGGCGGATCACTTTCTGAAGTTATTTCTCTCACAGGTTTATTTATTGACCGTGGTACGGTTGTTCAAGTCAATGATTCTAAAGGTGTCATTAGCCGACATAATGATAATGATGCAGGAATCACTTATAATGGCCCTCTCGCTGTAATGATTGATCGTGGCAGTGCTTCTGCTTCTGAGATCTTTGCGGGTGCTATTAAAGACTATAAGCGTGGCATTATCCTTGGCGAAACAACCTTTGGTAAAGGCACGGTACAAACAATTTTACCGCTTAATGCTTATTCTAGAGAGCAATTTAGTAAGCCATTAGGTCAAATCAAAATTACGACGGCTCAGTTCTTCCGTATCAATGGCGAAAGCACGCAGTTTCATGGTGTTAAACCCGATATTTCATGGCCTGTACCGAAGCCTAAAGATGAGTTTGGTGAGCGTTCACTTGATAATGCACTACCGTGGAAGAAGATAGCTAAAGTGAATTATCCTCTTTATCCTTCATCATTTACTATGGAAAATATCCAACAAGAAGATAAGATTTCTAAGAAACGCATTGCGGATTCTAAAAAGTTCCAAGCAACTATCAGTAAGATGAAGTTGTTAGTCTCAGCGGGTAATGAAAAGAAGCTTTCGCTAAATCTTGCAACACGTAAAGATAAGCGAAAAATCTTTAACAGCCGATTGCTAGAAATTGAAAATCAGCTCCAAACATTGGAAAATAAACCAACGTTCAAGACAATTGCTGACTTACAGAAATATCAAGAAAAACGTAATGATGATATTTTCAATACCGTCAAACGTCCTGCTGATGTCTTCGTCGTTGAATCTGCAAATATACTCAATGATTTACGTATCATGAGTGATGGTCATGTAGCTAAGCGTTAATTCTCTTAGAGATTTTATACCATCTTATAAAGGCTCAGGTTAAATAAAGCACCTATTTATTTAATCTGGGCCTGTTTTTATTTTTACCATATCAGGTTCAAAGAGTTTTTTATTGATGGTCGATTGCTTTGCTTGGTCGGTTACGCTGCGCTTCACCGACCCTACTTGATTTAGGAAGTTTAGGGTTTGTTTG
>JAGLEV010000084.1 GCA_023144895.1 Thiotrichaceae bacterium | reverse complement strand
TGCCAAGACTCCTATAGCTATACCCATTTTCTTTAAGGGTAACGGCTTGCGTTCTTTTTCGCGTTGATAGTTACCCTGTTCTAAGTTGATGGTTTTGATTTTTTTTATAATATATTCCTGTAAACGGTGGTTATTTTGAGTGAATGGCTGATTTTACCTACAAAGCGATAAGCAGCGGCACTAAGAACCATAGACCAAGTAATGCAATCAGTAATCCTGCAGCACGTACAATCCAATGCCCCCAAGAAAAACGATTTAATTCACCAAAAGCAATACCACATAAATGCAGTAGACCTGTGCCGACAACAAAGCCCACACTAAAGACTAAAGCACTAGTTGCCTTAGGTAGCTCAGTACCGTGTGCATGACCATGGAAGATAGCAAAACAAGCCACGATAACAGCGGCAAGCCATAAGGGTGGCTTCCATGCAAAAACAACTGCTAGACCTAATACGACACCTGATAAGGCAATACCTATCTCAATATGAGGAATGCCGACACCAACAATACCCAGCACACCACCAAAAGCCATGACTAAAGGGAAGACTAAGGGTAACATCCAAATCGCTGGACGACCTAGAAACACACCCCATAGTCCCACTGCTACCATAGCAATAACATGATCTACACCTTGAATGGGATGTAAGAACCCACTGAGAAATCCACCTTGCAAGGTCGCCACATCAGAGTGGGAAAATGCAGAAAATGGTACTATAAATAATATGATTAATAATGATGTTTTGAACAAAGAGAACATCTTAGTCTTCCTAATTTTTATATAGGTGTAGTCTACTAAGATCTAGGTTAGAATACCATCGATTCCAGTGGCTAATTTTAATAACCAAGCCTATCAGTATAAAAATTTTAATGAGCAGGTAGCTTAATGTTTGAATTATTTTCAACTTGGTTTTCCCAAGGCTTTTATCATCCTTTACAAACACCTCAGCAGCTTCTTCTGATTCTTTCCTTGGCGATTTTAGTTGCACAACAAGGACAAACAATTCAAGCTAGCTTTAGTTTTTTTCTAGCCATTATCGTCGGTTTTATTTTTAACCACTACTTGAATCTTGACATCAATACGGAACTTATTTTGCTTTGTCTTGCTCTAAGTACCAGTTTACTCTGTTTGATCAAATTATCGCTAAATTCTATCCTGTTAGGAATAATTGTATTTAGCTGTGGCTTATTGATCGGCTATGATTCAAGCCCAATTAGTATCCCTGGTTTAGGTGATAAAATAACAATACAGTGGCTTAGTGGCGCAGGAACTAGCATGGTACTAAGTTTTGTACTCATTGCCTCATTCTGTTTGCTACTCAAACCCTTTTGGCAAGGTTTAATATTACGCATACTCAGTTCATGGTTAGCAACTAGCGCATTAATTGTGCTGACCTTACAACTTGCGACAAAGTAATACGATAATCTGCTATTTTTCTTACAAATCATTAAGGTTTATATTTATGAAATCGATAATAACGATTTTGACCCTTTACACATTCTTGGCTTTTTTTCCTGTCACTAGCTCTGCTGAGCACTTCCACTATGATATAGCGCTACAAAGTGAGTTTAATTTAGAAGGTAAACAGTTAAAGTCAGTGAAAATGGTCTGGGTCTATGATGAAATCATCAGTGCAATGATGCTAGAGAGTGAGAAGGATACCAAGAACCTGCAAAGTTTTGCAGATTATTTACTCAACGATCTTAGTAAAGTTAACTATTTTACCACAATCAAGCAAAATGATAAGCCTGTAAAGATAGGTAAAGCGAGTAAGCCCACGCTTAAAATTATTAGTGATGATAAAAAAACAGAGCTACAACTTAGCTTCGAGCTTCCTTTAGCAAAAGCAATAAGTATTGAGGGTAAACAGACACTGCGTATTATAAATTTTGATCACTCAGGATCGGCTATTCTTTTCTATAAAGATGCTACATCACTTAAACTAGGAGCTAAGCTAAAATCTCGCTGTACTCCCTTTGTGAAAGACAAGAAGGACTTTGAACATGGCGAACCCTCTCAGTTTGTTGAAATACGCTGTAAAAAATAAGTAACCTTTGTTCCAAAAAATAAAAGGGTTCAGTTACTCAGCCTAACTGAATCCGCTGAACTGTTAAAATAATTCCAGTAACAGCAATCAATAATGAAGCAGGTATCGTCACTCTGCTCTGATACCACGGTTTATCTTTAAACAAAGCGGCAAAACAAAAATAAGCACACAACAAAATCCCCACCTGCGCCAATTCCACGCCAATATTAAAACTCAACAATGCCAATAAAAAATCAGTTTCAGGTAAACCAAAGTCAGCCAAAACACTAGCAAAACCTAAGCCATGCAATAAGCCAAAGGCAAAGATTAATACCATTCGAGAACGCTTTAAACCTCGATTAAATAAATTTTCCAATGCCGCATACGCGATTGAGAGCGCAATCAGTGGCTCGATAATAATGGCAGGCAAATGGATTAATCCATAGCTTGATAAACCTAAAGTCACGGTATGAGCCAAGGTAAATAAACTGACTTGCCATAATAAAATACGTAATTGTGGCTTAAAAAAGAACAGCGCTAAAATAAACAGGATATGATCAAGCCCCTTGGGAATGATATGTTCAAATCCTGTAACAATATAATTGAGTGCCACTTGATACCACGGTCTTTTTATCTCAATTTGATTTAATAAAAAAGGCTCACTTGTCTTATCTTTGCGCAACCATTGCCACTCTGACCAATGCCATGTTTCCTTCATTTTATCAATCTGACGCAAACGCACAGCATGATCACCAAAGGAAAGCGGGTAATACCATTGCAATGATTTTGTGGTACTAGGAATCTTGCCCTGTAAATAAATGGTGCTAATCCGAGGAACTTTGGTATAGCCCCGTTCTGGAATTTTCACATTAACAACACTGAGTGCTATGAATTGACCTAATTGATCGCTAAGATTAATTGTTGCAAGAAAGGATGTTTTAAAGGGGTCAAACTTTATTAATAGTGCCTCACTTTGAAGAACACGCAATGCATCATATTGATCAGCATTGGGGGATTGTTTGGTGTTTTTATAACGCCCATTAATACCCGTTAATAATGCCTCAATACTAGCACGAACCTCAATATCAACCTGCCCTTTGGCATTAACATTGATTTCAATAAGCGCAGGTTTGACCATGTCTGCTGTCACAAGTGTCGGCAGAAGAAAGAGTAAAAGTAATAAACGTATCAACATGAGTGAATATTTACATATTTACTTTAATTAAAACCTCATCAGGCTCGCGCTCAATTTCACCGCCCAACACATGCGGATAGCCCTGCTCACCCAGTAGCTTGATGATAGAATTTTCTAGTTTGGCTTCGGTAAATTTTATCACTCTGAACCCTTTATAATTTGTCTATACTTTTGCTGAGGGCTGCGAGCACTTTCAGGATGACTCATTTCAATTAAGCCTAATGCCAATGCAGGGTTTAGATAGTTTTTTCTAAAAGTGGGTCGATGTGATAATGAGAGTTTTTCCATTATTTCTGCCGTACTTAGATACTCATTTTTTACAATTTTGAGCAGTGCTTTTACTTGGTCGTTTACTTGGTCGT